>JBDTZX010000221.1:0-6862 GCA_040004895.1 Rhodanobacter sp.
ACAGCGTGGAATCGACGATGCCGAAGCGGGTTTCCTTGCCTTCCATGTTGCCGCCGGCCTGCAGCGCCGAAGCATGATGGTCGACGGCCAGGCCAGCCAACGCCGGGTTGCCGGCCTGCTCCGCGGCGGTGCATGCCAGCAGCAGCGGCACAAAGATCACCAGCATCACCGCCAGCAAAGCCCATCCCTGGCGGCGGTCACCGACCATCTTGCCGAAGGTGTAGCAGAGCGCTGCCGGAATCAGCAGAATCGACAGCAGCTCGAGAAAATTGCTGAACGGCGTGGGGTTCTCGTACGGATGCGCCGAATTGACGTTGAAGAAGCCACCACCGTTGGTGCCGAGTTGCTTGATCGCGATCTGCGATGCCGCCGGGCCCATCGGCAGGGTTTGGGTGGTGACCGCCGTTTGCGTGGTCACGTCGTGACCGGCCGCATCCTTCGCGGTGGTCGAGTAGCTGCTCGCCTGCACCACGGGCACGTCGACATAGGGCTTGAAGTTCTGCACCACGCCCTGCGATACCAGCAGCAATGTCAGCAACAGCGACATGGGCACCAGCAGGTAGAGCGTTGTGCGCGTGAGGTCGACCCAGAAGCTGCCCAGCCCTTTCGCACTGCGCCGGCTGAAACCGCGGATGACTGCCATGAGCACGGCGATGCCGGTGGCGGCAGAGAGGAAGTTCTGCACCGCCAGGCCCAGCATCTGGGTCAGGTAGCCCATCGTCGATTCGCCGCCGTAGCCTTGCCAGTTGGTATTGGTGACGAAACTGATCGCGGTATTCATCGCCGAATCCGGCGACACCGCACCGAAGTGCTGCGGGTTCAACGGCAGCCACTGCTGCACACGCTGCAACACGAACACCACCAGCAGGCCGAGCACATTGAACAGCAGCATCGCCAGCGCGTAGCGCTTCCAGCCCATGTCCTCGTCATGGCTGATGCCGCACAGGCGATAGATGCCGCGTTCCACGCGACCGCCGAATCGGGTGACCCGGTTGGGCGCATCGGCAAACACCAGCGCCATGTAGCTGCCGACCGGTTTCACCAGCAGCAGCAACACGATCAGGAACAGGCCGATCTGGAAATAGTCATTGCTGGTCATTCGAACCACTCCGGCTTGAGCAGGGCTACACACAGGTAGCCGACAAGCGCCACCGCGATGATCGCGGCGAGGACATACGAAACATTCATGATGGAAAACTCATGCAAGCGGGAAAGAAACGCGGGCGGTGTGCCGGACGGTTTGGCCGGACTACTTGCGCGGGCCGAGCCGATCGCAGATCAGCAGGAAACCCAGCGTGGCTGCACAGAGCACGAGGAGAAGCAATAGATAGACGAAATCCATCGACGCCGGCCTGAAGGGAGAGGCGTGCACTGTAGGAAATGCCGTATATGAAAGGGGTAGCGATCCGGCCGTTGCGTATAAAGAACGCGTAAATTTTTCAGGCTCGCCACCGGTCGAATCAGCCCGGCGGGATCATCCGGTCGCGTGCAGAACGCCGTCCGGAACCACGTCACCCGCCGCCGACAGCCGCTCGATCGCGTAACCGGCCGTGTCCCATGCATCCAGCCCGCCCAGCAGCGGACGGACGCGGCGATAGCCCTGCTCCATCAGGATCTTCGCTACTTTGGCGGCGGACACTTCATTGGGGCAATTGCAGTACACGACCAGCTCGTGATCGAGCGGAATGTCATACACGGTGCGGTCGATGCCTTTCGCGCCCACCAGCAGGGCGCCCGGAATGGTCCGGCTGTCGAGCAGACGCGACGATTCCGAACGCACGTCGACCACGGCCACGGGGCGCCCGTTCGACATCGCCTGGTTGAGTTCGTCGACCGTGATGCGTGACATGCGCAGCGTCAAAAGCAAACGCCGGCGCTGCCACCACTTGACCAGGATGTAGAGCGCCAGCAGGCAAAGCAGCACTTCGAAGGCGAACGTGCCCGCATTGGCAATGGCCGTCAGCAGCACGTCGACCTGCATCGAGAAGACAAAGCCCAGTCCGACCGCCACGCCCGCCCACAGCAGCGAACCGAGCGCATCGAACAGCACGAACACCGGCAACCGCAAACCCATCGCACCGACCAGCGGCGGTGCCACGGTCGACAGGCCCGGCACGAACTTCGCGATCAGCAGGATCTGCCCGCGCCAGCGCTCGAAACGCAACTCCGATTGCCGTACGCAGGAATCGGGCGACAGCGAAATGCGGCACAGCGTGCGCATCACCCCCGCACCGTAGTACCGGCCGGCGCCATACCAGAGCAGGTCGCTCAGCAGGCACGCCGCCAGCGTCACCAGCACCACCGCGACCACCGACAATTCGCCGTTCGCCGCCAGCGCGCCCGCCACCACCAGCGTCGGCACCGCAGGCACCGGCACACCCGCCTGCTCCACCAGCACGTTGAGGAAGACCAGCAGCAAACCGTAGTGCGCGATCAATGCAATGATTTCATGGGCCATCGAAGCGATCCTCGTGGCAGGGCAAACCGCAGGCATCCATGATTGGGCCGGCCAGCAGCTATTGCAAATGCCGGCCAGCGGTATTGCGGTGGTTTGGGGCAATTTGTCGCTTTGATCACGATTGCGGCACCATGTGCCACGACGCAACGGACGGCGCGCCCTTATAATCGGAAGTCACGCCGTTCCGAAGCCCTCATGAAACCGATGCCAGCCGACGCCAGCCGCACCGCGGACTTCGCCGATGTACGCGACCTCGCCGCAGCAGACATGCAGCGCGTCGACACGTTGATCCGCCACCGCCTTTCTTCCGACGTGGTGCTGATCAACCAGATCGCCGACCACATCATCGCCAGCGGCGGCAAGCGCCTGCGCCCGATGCTGCACACGCTGGCGGCTGGCGCCGCCGGCTATCGCGGCGATCAGCACATCAAGCTGGCGGCGGTGATCGAGTTCATCCACACCTCGACCCTGCTGCATGATGACGTGGTCGACGAATCCGACCTGCGTCGCGGCCGCGAGACCGCGAATGCGTTATGGGGCAATGCGGCCAGCGTGCTGGTCGGCGACTTTCTCTATTCGCGCTCGTTCCAGCTGATGGTGGAGCTGGACGACATGCGCATCATGCGCATCCTGGCCGACACCACCAACACGATCGCCGAGGGCGAGGTGCTGCAGCTGCTGAACATCGGCAATGCCGATGTGAGCGAGGCGTCCTATCTGGCGGTGATCGAGCGCAAGACCGCGGTGCTGTTCGCCGCCGCCACCGAACTTGGCGGCATCCTCGGCGGCCTGCCCGATGCGCAGGTCGCGGCACTGCGCGACTACGGCATGCAGCTTGGTTACGCGTTCCAGATCGCCGACGACCTGCTCGATTACGTCAGCGATGCGGACACGCTGGGCAAGAACATCGGCGACGACCTGGCCGAAGGCAAGCCAACGCTGCCGCTGATCTATGCGCTGGAAAGTACCCGGTCCGATCCAGCCCACGCCGAACAGACGGAAGTACTGCGCCACGCGATCGAACACGGCGGCCTGGAGTCACTCGAGCGCATCGTCGCCTCGATCCGCGATTCCGGTGCGCTGGAACGCACCCGCGAACGCGCGCTCGTTCATGCACAGGCTGCGCGCGACGCGCTGGCCGCGCTACCGTCATCGGTCTATCGCGATGCGCTTGGCGCACTGGCGGATTATTCGGTGCAGCGGACGTTCTGAGCCGCCGGCCTGCTACGGGCTCAAGTCGCCTTGGCCGAATTGCAATCATATTGCCAAGCACCCGCTCAAGCGGGCACCCATGCCCCCGCTTGAACCCACATCCGGCCATCTGGACGGCTCAAATCGTCCTGGCAAACGCCGCCCGCAGCCAGTCGCGCATCAACCGATAGCTGCGCTGTGCAGCCTTTTCGTCGTAACGGCAACCGGGTGAATTCTCACCCTTCTCGGTGAAGCAGTGTACTGCGTGGCCGATCACCACGAACTGCCAGTCGGCGGGACTTTCGCGCATCTCGTCCATGAACTTGTCGGCATCCGGCATGGTGCCGTTGTCGTCGGCGCCGTTCATCGCCAGCACTCGCGCCTTGATGTTCTTGCCGAGTGCGGGGTTGTCGGTGGCGAGGCCGCCGTGGAACGACACCACCGCGGCCACATCCGCACCGCTACGCGCCAGATCCAGCACCGCGGAACCACCGAAGCAGAAACCGATCGCCGCCAGTCTGGTGGTGTCGATCGGGGAGTTCTTCGCCTGCAGTTTCAACTGTGCAAGGGCTTCGTTGACGCGCTTGCGCATCAGCGCGCGATCGCCGTACAGCGGCTTCACCGCGGCCCCCGCCTCGTCCGCATTGCCGACTTTCGGGCGTACGCCGGCGCCATACATGTCGGTGAGCAGGATCACATAATCCTTGCCCGCGATCATTTCCGCCTTCTCAACGGCGGCGGCGTTGACGCCGTACCAGTTCGGCACCATCACCAGGCCCGGACGCTTTGCCTGGCTCGCATCGTCGTAGACCAGCACGCTGCTGAAGCGCGTGCCATCCTGGGTCCATTCCACCGGGCGATGCACCATCTTCGCCTGGGCGGCAAAACTGAAACCGGCCAGCAGCAACACACAGCTGAGTCGAGCGATACGCATGATCAATCCTCCGGTGACGTTCACGGGCGCCCTCCCTGCATTGCAGGGGAAGGTCGGGGTGGGTGTTCTTTGGCGCAAAGATCAAAAGCTTTACCCCCTCCCAGCCTCCCCCTGCAGGCAGGGGGAGGAGCAAGTCTTACAATCCGGCGGCGTGTATCGCAAGCCGCCGCTTCAGAGGCGCGACACGATCGAGCAGTCGCACACCGATACCGCGCGCAGCGACCAGCGCTGGCGATTGCCATGCGTAGATGCGCGCCAGCGCATCGAAACCCATGGCGTCGAGCGTATCGGCACTGCGCCGACGGCGCGCGTAGCGACGCAGCACGTGGGCGGCACCGATATCGCGACCGGCGGCGCGTGCGGCGACCAGTGTGTCGCGCAGTTCGGCCACGTCGCGCAAACCCAGGTTCACACCCTGCCCGGCCAGCGGATGCACCGCGTGCGCGGCATCGCCAAGCAGCACCAGACGATCGGCCTGGTAGCGCTCGGCCAGCTGCAGTTTCAGCGGAAACGCCGCGCGTGGCGTGGTCGAGGTGATCCGGCCCAGACGGAAATCGCTGGCCACGCCGAGTTCGTCGAGGAAGGTTGCGTCGTCCAGCGCCAGCACACGTTGTGCCTCGGCTTCCGGCAGCGACCACACCAGCGAACTGCGGCCATCGGCCAGTGGCAGCAGGGCCAGCGGTCCGCTGCGCAGGAAACGCTGCCACGCGGTACCTGCATGGGCGCGCTCGGTGCCGACATGCGCAACCACCGCACGCTGCGCGTAGTCGCGGCCGCGGGTGCCGATGCCGGCCAGCTGGCGCAACGGCGACGACGCGCCGTCGGCCGCGACGAGCAGACCCGCCACCAGTGTTTCACCGTTGGCCCGTTCCAGCTGGATGCGATCCTCGCTGGCGACGAACGCGCGCACGTCGGCAGGACACAGACGCTGCACACCGGCCGCTTCGAGTGCCTGCCACAGGGTCCACTGCACCAGACTGTTCTCGACAATACAGCCGAGCAGGTCGCGTCCCTCGCTGGCAGCGTCGAAGTCGATCGTCGCGCCGGTCTCGGCATCCCACACGTGCATGCGCGAATACGGTCCACATCGCGAATGCCGGATCGACGTCCAGACGCCCAGATCATCCAGCAGCCCGATCGACGACGGCGCGAGCCCGACCACGCGCAGGTCGACTTCGTCATGCACGCTCCACGCGCTCGGAGCGCGCGCCTCCAGAAGTGCAGTGCTGAAACCGGCGCGCGCCAGCGCCAGCGCAGCGGCCGCGCCGACCATGCCGCCGCCGACCACGGCCACATCCAATGGTGGCGCGCGGCGGCGGAAAACATTTTCGCGCGGTGCGTTCATGGCAGCCGCTCCAGCACCGCCGCGGGCGATTCCCCGCGAAAGCCCATGCCACGTCGTGCCAGCGAGCGCTGCAGCGGCGGCAGGCGATCGCACGCGAGCAGTGCCAGCGAGCGCAGTGGTGCCAGCAACGGCTGCCGCAGGCAGGCCAGCCGGACCAGCCCGTGGCTCATCGCCATGGTGCCGTCGCGATCCGGTGCGCGACGTTCGGCATAGTGCCGAAGCAATTCCGCATCGCCCGGATCGGACGCGCCGGAAATCAGTTCAGCCAGCGTCAGCGCATCGCGCAGGCCGAGATTGAAACCCTGTGCGCCGATCGGGTGCACGGTCTGCGCCGCGTTGCCGATCAGCACCGCGCGCGTGCCGGTCAGCTGCCTGGCCGCAACCCGATGGATCGCGTGGGGATGGCGCTTGCCCGGCCGGCTGAACCTGCCGAGCCGCCAGCCGAAACGGCGCTGTGCCAGTTCGATGAAGGCCACATCGTCCATGCCGGCCACCGCATCCGCGTCGCCGACATCGACGGTGAGCACCAGTCCGCAGCGACGCTCGGCCAGTGGCAGCAGCGCGACCGGACCGTCATCGGCGAAGCGCTCGTAGGCACGCTGGGCATGATCGCGTTCCGACATGATCGTGCAGACAAAAAGAGTCTGCCGATAATCCTGCCGCTCGGCATCAATGCCGAGCTGCGCCCGCACGAATGATTCGGTGCCATCCGCACCGACCAGCAGCGGCGTGTCGATGACCTGCACGCCGCCGGGCGTGTCGACCTGTGCGCGCCATCCCGCTGGCGTCGGTTCCAGCGCGGCCAGCGTGGCCGGAGCCAGCCGCGTCAGGCGTGTGCATTCGTCCAGCCTGCGCAGCAGCGCCTCACCCAGTTCCCGTGCCGGCAGGGTCCAGCCCAGCGCGTCGACACCATGGCGGTCCGCATCGATGCGCG
>JBDTZX010000437.1:0-2057 GCA_040004895.1 Rhodanobacter sp.
TGGCCCAGGACGCGCCCGCACTGATGATCGCGGTCGGCCTCGCCTTGAGGAGCTTCGACTGATGGCACACGTCAACCTACTTCCGTGGCGGGCCGCACGGCGCAAACAGCGTGAACGCGAGTTCTACATGCAGCTTGGAGCCGCCTTCGTGGTGGCTCTGGGCGTGCTGCTGCTGTGGATCTTCTGGATGAACCAGCGCATCGACAACCAGAACGACCGCAATACGTATCTGCAGACCGAGATCAAGAATCTCGACGTGCGCATCGCCAAGATCAAGGATCTGGAAACCGTGCGTAGCCATTTGCTGGCCCGCAAGCAGATCATCGAACAACTGCAGGCGGATCGTTCGCAGATGGTCCATCTGTTCGATGAACTGGTGAAAACCATTCCGTCCAACGCGCGGCTGTCTGGCCTCAAGCAGAATGGACAGTCGATGTCGCTGGATGGTGTCGCATCGTCCAACGCCAGCGTTGCCGAATACATGCGCAACATAGAAACGTCTCCATGGATGGGGCATACCGATCTGCGCAAGACTGAAAACAGCCATGATTCGACCCGCATGCCATACACCTTCGGTCTGGATGTGACGCTGAGCCGGCCCAAATCGGATCAGCCCGATGCGATCGACGGTTCCACTCCGGCATCCTCCGGCAGTGCTCCCGTGGCTCCTGCACCGGCTGTTCCGGCTGCGCTTGGCGCAGCGGCAAAGGCGATCACCGCGATGCCGGCGAAATCCTCCAGTGCGGCAGCAGCGCCGCCGTCGAAGCCATCGGCCGCCGCCACCACGGGGGGAGCCAAGTCATGAGTTTCTTCAATGACATCCGCAACCTCGATCGCAACAACGTCGGCGGTTGGCCGCAATCGGTCAAGATCTTCTTCACCGTGCTCCTGTTCGCGATCGTCGTGCTGATCGGCTGGTACTTCTATGTTGGCGATCAGCAGGACAATCTCACCACGCTGGTGAGCAAGGAAGAACAGCTCAAGCAGGATTTCTCGGCCAAGCAGGCCAAGTCGGTCAATCTCGAGGCGCTGCAGCAGCAGCTCGACGAAATGCAGGACATGCTGCGCCAGCTGCTGCGCCAGCTGCCGAGCAAGACGGAAATGCCCGAACTGCTCGTGGATATCTCGCAGACGGCGCTTTCGGCCGGTCTGGAGAGCGACCTGTTCCAGCCTGGGCCGGAAACGCCGAAGGATTTCTACGCGGAAAAGCCGATTACCCTGCGCATGAGCGGCACCTATCATCAGTTCGGTACCTTCATCAGTGGCGTGGCGTCGTTGCCGAGAGTGGTCATTCTCACCCTGCACGATGTTTCGCTTACGCCACTGTCCCCAGCCAAGGGCGATGCCCCGGGCGATGGACGGCTGGTATTGCAGGGTACGGTGAAGACGTACCGCTATCTGGACGATGAAGAAAGTGCCGCCGCGGCAGACAAGAACAAGGCGGGGGCGCAGAAATGATCAAGTTCTCTGCCATCAAACCATCCCACGCGATGCGGGTTCTCCTGATGCTCGGTGTCGCGCTGGTTCTCAGCGGCTGCACGCGCGGCATGGCGGACTTGCGCGACTGGGTTGCGCAGGAAAAGGCCAAGAAGGGCGCTCCCATCCAGGCGCTGCCGGTCATCAAGACGTTCGAGACCTTCAAATACGATGATCAGGACCGGCGCGATCCGTTCAGTCCGAGCACGTCGGAATTGCAGAGCAACGCCGCCACCAGCGGTCCGCGGCCGGACGCCAATCGCGCCCAGCAGCCGCTGGAGAAATTTGCGCTGGACAGCCTGAAGATGGTTGGCACGCTTGGTGCTGGATCTGCCATGGAAGTGCTGATCAAGGACCCGGGCGGCGTGATCCATCGTGTGCATGCCGGCGAGTACATGGGCCAGAACTACGGACATGTCACCGCCATCAGTGAAAGCAGCATTGATCTGGTCGAGCTTGTGTCCAACGGTAATGGTGGCTGGATGGAACGTCCGGCCAGCATCGCGCTCGACCAGAAATAAGGAATACAGGGGCTGATGCAATGACCAACCAAATCCAATCCGTCCGGGGCCGTGTCATGC
>JBDTZX010000520.1:0-2051 GCA_040004895.1 Rhodanobacter sp.
CGCTTGGCCAGGCCGCTCTTTTCCAGGTACTGCTGGAACGCGTCGGCGGTGGTTGCGAATCCGCCCGGCACCGATACGCCGAGTTTGGCGAGATTGCCGATCATTTCACCCAGCGAGGCGTTCTTGCCACCGACCTTGCCAAGGTCGGTCATGCGCAGTTGGTCGAGCCAGAGCACGAGGTCGTTCAAGGGGGTTTCCTCAGAAAGCGCAGCAGGGAAGTGGAACGGATGCGGCATGCAGGCCCGAAGCGGGTTGCAAAGAACTGGTATTGTCCGCTGTCGATGATGCGCAGCACAAGAAGACCATTGTCGTGATGTGCCGTTCCAACTGCATACCAGTCAGCCGGCGGTCAATCGACGACAGCGATTTGCGCTTGGGTTAAGGTGCGTGCAAGCGCACTCGAGCGATCAGGTTTCCACATGCAGCGAACGGTTTTTTTCATCTCCGACTCCACTGGTATTACCGCGGAGACGATCGGCAACAGCATCCTCGCGCAGTTCGAGGGCGTGCAGTTCGACAAGCACCGGCTGCCGTTCACCGACGACGCGCAGAAGGCGGAAGCCGCCGCGCTGCGCATCAAGACCAACTACGCGCAGAGCGGCCAGCGCCCGATCGTGGTCAACACCATGGCGGAACGCGCGCTGTGCGACATTGTCGCAGGCAGCGGTGCACTGATGCTGGATGTCTTCGCGCCTTTCATCGGACCGCTCGAGGATGAGCTGGGCACCAAGCGCTCCGGTGCCGTCAATCGCTCGCACGGCATGGTCGACTTCGAGAAGTACGAGGCGCGCATCAACGCGACCAACTATGCGCTGTCGCATGACGACGGCATGGACGTGGACTATGCCCTGGCCGACCTGATTCTGGTCGGCGTATCACGTTCGGGCAAGACGCCGACCTGCCTCTACATGGCCTTGCATTACGGTGTCAGCGCCGCCAACTATCCGTTGACCGATGATGATCTCGAAAAACTCGAACTGCCCGCCCGGCTGCGACCCTACCGTGACCGGCTGTTCGGCCTGACCATCGATCCGCAGCGTCTGGCGCAGATCCGCGAGCAACGTCGCGCAGGCAGTCGCTACGCTACCCTGCAGCAGTGTCGCTGGGAACTGGAGCAGGCCGATCGCCTGATGCGCCAGTCGAATATCCCCAGCCTCAACACTACCCACGTGTCGATCGAAGAGATCGCCAGCAAGATCTTCGACCGCTTCGGTATCGAGCGGACCATGTTCTGATTACGACGGAGTCTGTGCGTCTTCATGAGTGCCGTATTGGACAATCGCAACAGCCTGCTGCCTGGAAGGTTCGAGTTCCTGATGGGGCTGTATGCGGAGAACTATCATCGCCTGACCCGGCTGTTCGGTCCGCAGCAGTTGACTGCAGGCAGTTATCTGTCGGACGTGGACGACGGGTTGCCGGTGCATCTGGTGGTGCAGGAATGCCATCCGTACACGCTGGAACTGGAACTGACCTACGGCTTCGTCGATGCTCATACGGGTCAGCGCGCACCTTCCGCACAGTTGCGCATGTACACCGACGCGCATGTGGCCGAAGCGATGCATTGTCATCCGGGCCGACACATGTGGCAGGTGCTGGGACCGTTCCCTCCGGCGCATACGGTGCTGCAGCATCGGTTGCAGATGAATGGCTTTCTTTCGCGCTGGCTGGAGTATCTGGCCGGGCAGGGCCATGCGATCGGCACGCTGCAGCCGACGGGCTGAAACGACAGGCAACAAAAAACCCGCACAGGCGGGCTTTCGGTTAGTGGCGGAGTGGACGGGACTCGAACCCGCGACCTCCGGCGTGACAGGCCAGCATTCTAACCAACTGAACTACCACTCCGCATTTGCAACGCTTCCAGCGACCCAACTTTGCTCATTTAACCGCGCAGACCGAATCGGCTGGCGCGATGAAATGGCGTCCCCACGGGGATTCGAACCCCGGTCGCCACCGTGAAAGGGTGATGTCCTAGGCCTCTAGACGATGGGGACAATGTGTTGGTGGAGCCAGGCGGGATCGAACCGCCGACCTCCTGCATGCCATGCAGGCGC
>JBDTZX010000482.1:0-2050 GCA_040004895.1 Rhodanobacter sp.
ACCCACACCGGAACCCGCGACAGGAACGCGCGCACGCTGCGTCCGTGCAGGAATCGCTCTTCGAATGCACTGCGCTCGAGTAACCCGAACATGGAAGACAGGAATCCCCCGGCCAGGTACACGCCGCCGGTGGTCATGAAGGCCATGGCGAGGCTGCCGACAAAACTTCCCAGTGACGCGCAAAAAATCTCCACGGCTTCAACGGCCTGCGCATCGCTGCCCGCCGCCGCCGCTGCGGTGACTGCTTCAGGCGTCGCCAGCCTCGGCGTTTCTTCGCGCAAGAGGCACAAGGTCGCGTACAAGGTCAGCAGGCCAGGACCTGACACGATGCGTTCGTACGGCACGTAGCCGCCATTCGGTGCCAGCTGCGCGAGAATCTCGCGCTCGCGAATCGAATGCGGCGCGAAATCCATCTGCCCCGCTTCCGTCGTCAGCACGCGACCACCAGGCAAGCGCACTGCCGCACCAAGGCCGGTTCCCGGGCCAATGACCAGCGTCGGGCCATCGACGTGGACGTCCGGTCCGCGCAGCAGGCGGCCGCTGCCGGCGAGCGGGTTGTCGAGCGCGTAACCCAGCGCTTCGAAGTCGTTGAGGACGGCAACGTCATCCAGGGCAAGCGCCTCGCGCAATGGCGACAGGTGAATCGGCCAAGGGAGGTTGTCGTCCAGGACCTCGTCGCCCATCACCAGGCCGGCACAGGCGAGCACGCAATGCCGCACCGGCGTCTGCGCGCCGTCGACGACGAACGCCTGCAGCAGTTCGACCAGTCCCGGGAAGTCCGCGCACGCAAACGTGCGATAGGCGAGCACCTCGACCCCGCGTGTCTCGCCTTCCGAGGCTTGCATCAACGCGACGCGCGCATGCGTGCCACCGACGTCCGCCGCCAGAAATGGCGCTGTCGGAACACTCATCTGTCGAGTCGCATGGTCGATTGCCGCGTTCATCGCGCTCCCCCGCAATGGAACGAGCAACATCTTGCGAGCCGTTGACACCGCTGTCAATTTGCAATGCATCACGCGTGAATCTGGCGCAAAAACCGGCCTAAATCATTATTTCAACTGTACTTGTTGGCCGAGTATCGCCGCCCTGATGGTCCACGCATGCTGCCACGCAGTATTTGTTGGGCATCGCGTGGATTGCCGGCGATGGGCCACGGGACACCGGTGGGCAGGTCAGCGCTGTTTGTTGGCTGTGTGCGGAGAGGGTGTTAGTGCCAGCCCTGGATCATCCATGCAGTCCAGCGGATTGCTGCCATCAGGGCTGTTTGACGCAACGCGAGAATTGCATTCGTATGACAATTTATTGTTTTACATGAGTATTAGACAATTGGTCTGTATCGATTTGAAAATATATATTGCATCGCAGCAAATCAGCTGCTAAAGTGCTCGCCACTACCCCATCCTCAGCGAGGACAGCACCATGACGCAGCAACTCAACAATCAGCTTTTCGCTTTCACCAAGCAGTTCACCGACAGCGCTTTCAAGGCACAGTCGCTGGCTCTGAAGGGTCTGGAGTCGGTCGCCGAGCTGCAGCTCAAGGCGCTCGAGCAGCAGGCTCAGGTCTCCGCCGAATTCGTTGCCGAAGCGCTGGAAACGCGTGACGTCAACGGCCTGCGCAGCCTGTGGGAGAAGGGCACCAGCCTGAACCGTGACAACGCCGAGCGCGCGGTCGCCGTGTCGCAGGAAGTGCTTGCCATCACCCAGAAGACGGCCGAGTCGGTCAATGCACTGGTGCAGGAGCAGCGCCAGGCTGCGAATGACGCCGTGACGGCTCCGGTCGTTGCCGCCGCCAAGAAGGCTGCCAAGTAAGATCTGCACGATCACGGGTTCACCGTGATATCAGGGCCGGGCATTCGTGTCCGGCCCTTTTTATGTGCGCGCAGCGGATTGGCAGGGATTGACGGCATCGCGGCGACGCTTTCCGGATGCCGGGTTCTGTGGATTGGGACGAGATGTCGCAGGCGTTCCGGGTTGTCGGTGCAATCGGCCCGCTGGTATACTTTTACGGATTGGATCGTGGCCCGCAGCTGTATCGGTGCCGCCTGGTGCA
>JBDTZX010000440.1:0-6795 GCA_040004895.1 Rhodanobacter sp.
AAGCCGTACAGGGCGTGCACGCTGTCGAGCGCGGTGCGCAGCATGCTGCTCATGCGGTCGAGCACGCGGCCCAGACGGTTGTGCATACCGTTCACGATGACGTGTTGAAGGCTGTCCATGCCACGGAGCACGTGGTGTCGCACGGCGTGCATGCCGTCGAACACGGCGCGCAGTATGTCGTGCACGAAGCGGCGCAAGGCGCGCGTGCTGTTGAGCATGGTGTGCAGCATGCGGCGCAGGCTGTCGGACACACCGTGGTAGACGTCACGCATTCGGTTGGCGAAAATGTTTCGCACGGCGTACAGGCCACGGAGCATGCCGTTTCGCAAGGCATGCATGCGGCAGAACACGCCGCGCAATCGCTTGCAGGCGACGCCTCCAGAGCCTTCGAAACGCTGCGCCATCCCGGTTCCTGGTTCAACGACAAGCCATCCGCATCAGCCCCGGTTCGACTGGATCACGCGACGCACCCGGACCATCCGCTCTATCAGCAGACACGCGATGCCGTACATCGGCTGGATGCGGAGCATCACCGCGCCCCCGATCAACACAGCGACAACCTGGCCGCCGCGCTGACTGTGGCCGCCCGACGTGATGGACTGAGCCAGATTCACCATGCTGTGCTCAGTGATGATGCGTCTCGTACTTTTGCCGTGCAGGGTCAACTGAACTCGTCGTTCAAGCAGATCACTCACGTGGAGACGGCAAAGGCCAGCAACACGCCCATCGAACAAAGCAGCGCGGCATGGCAGCAGCTCATGCAGCAGAAACATCCCGAGGCCGTGCACGAACCACAGATGAAGCAGGAGCAGCAAACTCCGCAGCAGCTACATCCCGTGGCGGGCATGTAGCTGATCGTGTCGTGAGCTTTTTTCGTGAAGTGGAAGCTGGAACGCGAACCCCGGCTATTCCGTCCGCAAAATAAGCGCAGGAAGAGAAGCAGTCGACGAACAGGGAACGGTACGTGCAACCGAACAACCGGAAACACGTCAAGGAATACGAATCGCAGGAAAGACTTCATGACCAAGGGCAAGTGGTTCTCGCTGATATTCCTGACGCTGCTCGTTCTGGTAGCCGGCGAATATTTCTCCGGATGGCTGACGCTGCTGTTCCTCAAGCTGGACACCGGCGTACTCAAGTGGAATACCTACCTCGGCTACCTTCGTGCCGTGAACGCACCGGAGATCCAGCCGTATCTCGGCCGTGTGAAAATGGGCGGCTACATCGGCTTCGGCGTGCCGGTTCTGCTGTGGCTGTTCGCGCTGTATTTCATGGCCAGGAAAAAGAAACCATCCATTCATGGCGACGCCCGTTTTGCGCACAGCGGCGACCTGAGCAAGCACGGCATGTTCAAGCGCACCGACAACAGCATCCTGGTCGGCAAGTACAAGGGTGAGCTGGTTCGACTGAGCGGGCAGCAGTTCGTGATACTCGCGGCGCCGACACGCTCAGGCAAAGGTGTCGGCGTGGTCATCCCCAACCTGCTCGAGTATGGCGAATCGGCCGTGGTTCTTGACATCAAGCAGGAGAACTACGAACTGACCAGCGGCTGGCGAGCCAGCCAGGGACAGGAGGTTTATCTGTTCAATCCGTTTGCAGAAGACCGGCGCAGCCACCGCTGGAATCCGCTCAGCTATGTGTCGACGGATTCCGCCTTCCGGGTGTCGGATCTGATGAGCATCGCAGCAATGCTCTACCCGGACGGGGCGGACGAGCAGAAATTCTGGGTCAGCCAGGCGCGCAATGCATTCATGGCGTTCACGCTGTTTCTGTTCGAGAAATGGGAAGAAGACGAGAGGAACGGCCTGCCTCTGAAATTGCGGACCAAGCCGACGCTCGGCGCCGTCTATCGACTTTCTTCCGGTGACGGATCGGACCTGAAGCAGTTGTATCAACTCCTTTCGCAGCAGACCTTCCTCAGCGACAACGCCCGTTCCGCCTTCGCTAATCTGCTGTCGCAAGCGAACGAAACGTTCGCGTCGATCCTCGGCACCTTCAAGGAACCGCTGAACGCATGGATCAATCCGGTACTGGATGCAGCGACCAGCGATGACGACTTCCTGCTGACCGATGTGCGCAGGAAGAAGATGACCATCTATCTCGGCATCCAGCCGAACAAGCTGGCCGAGAGCCGGCTGATCGTGAACCTTTTCTTCAGCCAGCTGATCAATCTCAACACCAAGGATCTGCCGCAGAACAATCCTGCGCTGAAGCATCAATGCCTGCTGCTGATGGATGAGTTCACCTCGATCGGCAGGGTGGAGATCATTGCCACGGCGGTGTCGTACATGGCTGGCTACAACATCCGTCTGCTGCCGATCATCCAGAGCATGTCGCAGCTCGACGCCACCTATGGAAAAGATGTTTCGCGCACGCTGATCACCAACCACGCCTTGCAGATCGTGTTTGCTCCGCGCGAACAGCAGGACGCCAACGATTACTCGGACATGCTCGGCTACACCACGGTACGCAAGCAGAACATCACGCGTGGGCGCGAGGTATCGCGCAGCCAGTCCGAGGAACGTCGCGCCTTGATGCTGCCGCAGGAATTGAAGGCGATGGGCAGCGAAAAGGAAGTCTTCTTTTACGAAGGCATTCCGCATCCGGTGATGTGCGAAAAGATCCGTTACTACCAGGATCGATATTTCACGGCACGGCTGCTGCCAAAAACCGATATCCCCAAGCTTGCCGTCTGATATCGGCACCGAGTCTTTGTACGCTGCGGGCTGATGTGAAATCGGCGCTAGACTTGGCCGATGACTACCGCTGTGCTCCCGATGCTTGGCTCGATCTTCTCTCCGGATGCTTTCTCGACCGCCGAAGCCGAGCGCATCGCCTACTCCTACGACAACTCGCGTCGGCATGCGCTGCCGGATGCGGTGGTGTTTCCCACTGAACACGTGCAGGTAGAGGCGCTGGTGCGTGCGTGTCGCGAGCATCGGGTGCCGGTGATCGCGCGTGGGCGCGGCAGCAACACCACCGGCGCGACGGTGCCGGTGGAGGGTGGCGTGGTGGTCAGCTTCGAACGGATGAACCGCATCCTGCGCATCGATCCGGACAATCGCATGGCGGTGGTGGAACCGGGCGTGTTGAACGGCGACCTGCAGCAGGCGTTGCTGCCGCATGGTTTTTTCTGGCCGCCCGATCCGTCGTCGGCGCCGTGGTGCACGATCGGCGGAAACCTGGCCTGCAACTCGGCCGGACCGCGCACGGTGAAGTACGGCAGTCCGCGCGAGAACACGCTGGGCCTGCGCGCAGTGTCGGGCTTGGGCGAGGGCTTTCGCTGTGGCACGTACACCAGCAAGGGCGCCACCGGTTACGACCTGACCCGGTTGCTGATCGGTTCGGAAGGCACGCTGGCGCTGATCACCGAAGCGACGTTGAAGCTGACACCGAAGCCGTCGGCGGTACGCACGCTGCGCGCCACCTATAAGGATGTCGGCGCAGCGGCGCGGGCGGTGGCGCGGATCATGGCGCAGCCGGTGACGCCGTGTGCGCTGGAGTTCATCGACGACGTGGCCTTGAAGCTGGCGCGCGAACACGGCGGCGACAGCGTGCCGCTGGCCGGTGCCTTGCTGATGATCGAGGTGGACGGTGAAGAGACGACGCTGCTGTCGGCGGTCGAAGCGGTATCGCGTGCGGCGCGCGGCGATGGGCTGGAGGAACTGCGCATTGCCGAAACGGCGGCGGAGACACAGGCGCTGTGGTCGGCGCGCAAGGCGTTGTCGCCGGCGCAACGGCGCATCTCGCCGAACAAGATCAACGAGGATGTGGTGGTGCCGGTGAGTCATCTGCCGGAACTGGTGGACGGCATCAAGCGGCTGTCGGCGAAGCACGATGTACTGATCGTGACCTTCGGCCACGCCGGCAACGGCAACCTGCACGTCAACCTGCTGCCACGCGATGATGCCGAGCGCGAGCGCGCGCACGCCTGCCTGGCCGAGGTATTCGCGCTGGTGATTTCGCTGGAGGGCACGCTGTCCGGCGAACACGGCATCGGCATGGTGAAACGCGAATTCATGCCACTGGCGCTTGAGGCATCCACGCTGCATCTGATGCGCAACATCAAGGCGGCGTTCGACCCCGATGGCATCCTCAATCCGGGCAAGCTGCTGCCTTAGCTGACGACCCAGTAAGATTTCGGAGGAAGAGTGTAGGGAATCGATTAGTGACCGGTAGACTCGCTGCAACCATTTCAAACGATGCGCAAAATAGACCACAGAAAAGATTAGGAGCTCACGCATGGGATTGAATCATATCAATTGGAACGCCGTGGGCGCCTTGGCAACAGCTGCGGCAGTGATCGTTGCACTATTTGTTACATTGAAAGATACCTTCACGAGGCATCTTGATAGGCGTTATGCCTCGAAAATGTTGGCCATGCAGATGTTGCCTGCATTGATTGATGTCGAGAGAGTTCTGCGCCGTTTCAAAGAGGCGGTCGATGCAAAAGATCCAAATTGCCGTTTACACTATTTCCGGCAGGATCATGGCGCTTGGATAGAACTGATCTCAAGTAAGAATACCGAGCTGTTGAAAGAAGCATTTTTAGATCGAAGTGCGAAGCTGCCAGAACACGGTTCTGAGCGAGTTGCAAGAGCATACGGATTAATTCAATCAGCAGTCACTCTCGTAGATGGCAAGGTATCGAATGAAGCTGGAGAACGAGCAAAATTCTATGGCAGCTATTTGATGTTATCGACCGCTGGTAATCATATTCGCGAAGTTAGGAAAATCTGTTCAAAGACTCACATCGAGATCAGTAAAAGGAGTTGGTCAGGAGAGCCTAAGCCTATTTCTAGCGATCAGTTTTTTTCTGTCATAAACGTGCAGCCTGCGCCCGGAGTGGCTTCTGAAGTGAGTGAAGACAAGGCATAAGAAAGAGGCGAAGAAAGATAGGCAGCATACGTATGAGATTGTCACCGCACTAGAAGCTTTCACGCTGTTTGATTCGTCATCCTTATGTGGATGAGTATAGATGAGTGATGATGTGATGCCGATTTGATAGCTTGTCGCCATGCGCTGCACTTTCGATAAACTGCTCGCCCAGATCCGCGCCTGCCGCCTCTGCGAAGCACAGCTACCGTTGGGCCCGCGCCCGGTGTTGCAGGCGTCGGCGACATCGCGCTTGCTGCTGGTGAGTCAGGCGCCGGGGCGCAAGGCGCATGCGAGCGGCGTGCCGTTCGACGATGTGAGCGGGGGTCGGTTGCGCGACTGGCTGGGCATCGATCGCGCAACGTTCTACGACGCACGCCGGGTGGCGATCGTGCCGATGGGTTTCTGTTTTCCGGGCACGGGACGCTCGGGCGATCTGCCGCCACGGCCGGAATGCGCGCCCACCTGGCATCCGCAGCTGCTGCCTCGCTTGAAACAGGTGCAACTGACCTTGGCGATCGGCCAGTACGCGCAGGCCGGCTTGCTTGGCACGGCGCGCGGCGCTTCGCTGACGGAAACGGTGCGCGACTGGCGCACGCATCTGGCCAACGGCGTGTTGCCTCTGCCGCACCCCAGTCCGCGCAATCGTCCATGGGTGATGCACAACCCGTGGTTCGAGCAGGAACTGTTGCCGCTGCTGCGCACGCGCATCGCCACGTTGTTGAACCTTGCCGCGCGATGATTCGAAGTGGGTCGCGCTGCGACATGTCTTGCCGCTGGCTGTCGGATTCCTCTAACCTGCCGGGACTGTATGGCCGCGGGATCGATCCGCGGCACCACCGGGGGAAGTGCATGCTGGATAGTCGCCTGTGAACGTCAAGCTTCGCCTGGTGGCGATGAACTTCCTGCAGTTTTTCGTGTGGGGCGCGTGGCTGATCACCATCGGTGCCTACTGGTTTCAGTACCGCCACTGGTCGGGCGCGCAGTTCGGCGCGATCTTCTCGACGATGGGTATCGCCTCGCTGTTCATGCCCTCGCTGATGGGCGTGATCGCGGACAAGTGGATCAATGCCGAACGCCTTTACGGGCTGCTGCACATCGCCGGCGCCGTGGTGCTGTTCATCGTGCCGGGCGTCAATTCACCAGGCACGCTGTTCTGGGTGATGCTGCTGAACATGATGTGCTACATGCCGACGATCTCGCTGGCGATCGCGGTGGCGTTCAACGCGTTGAAGAACGAGGGCGCGGATGTGGTGACGGTGTTTCCGCCGATCCGCGTGTGGGGCACGGTGGGTTTCATCGTGGCGATGTGGACGGTGAGCCTGCTGCACTTCGAGACCTCGGGCGGGCAGTTCTACGTGGCGTCGGCCGCGGCGCTGCTGCTGGGACTGTATTCGTTCACCCTGCCGCCCTGCCCGCCGCGTCTGCGCGGCAAGGCGCACAGTTCGTGGCTGGATTCGCTGGGGCTCACGTCTTTCACGCTGTTCAAGAGCAGCAAGATGGCGATCTTCTTTTTCTTCGCGATGCTGCTGGGCGCGGCACTGCAATTGACCAATGCGTACGGCGACACCTTCCTGCACGACTTCGCCAACGTGGATGCGTACAAGGGCATGCTCGCGGTGCGCTACCCGGCGATCATCATGTCGATTTCGCAGGTATCGGAGACGCTGTTCATCCTGGCGATCCCGTTCTTCTTCAAGCGCTTCGGCATCAAGACGGTGATGCTGATCAGCATGGTGGCATGGGTGCTGCGCTTTGGCCTGTTTGCCTACGGCAATCCGGGGCCGGGGCTGTGGATGATCGTGCTGTCGTGCATCGTCTACGGCATGGCGTTCGATTTCTTCAATATCTCCGGTCAGCTGTTTGTCGAGGAGCAGAGCGACCCGGCGATCCGCGCCAGCGCGCAGGGTTTGTTCATGC
>JBDTZX010000051.1:0-6782 GCA_040004895.1 Rhodanobacter sp.
GAATTGCCCTGGTCGGTCTTGTCGTCAAAATAGTGTTCCGGCAAGCCCACGTGCAAGGCCAGCGCGCGCAGCACGCGGGAGCCGAGCGCATCCAGTGCTTCGTACAGTCCATAGCCGCAGGGTTTGAAATCCGGTACTTCGCCCGGCCAGAGGTTCGGCGCCATCACGTCGGCGAATTTCGAGTCGCGCGGAAGTTCGCGGCCGATGTGCCAGAACTCCTTGAGGTCGGCGAACTGGCTGTCCTTGGCGGTCTCGACTTTGAACGGCGTGTAGCCACGCGCGCCACCGCTGCCAGCCACGTGATACTTCATCTTGGTGTCGGTCGGCAGCGCGAAGAAACGCCTGAACGCTTCGTAGGAACCGTCGACCAGTTCGCGCGGAATGCCGTGCCCGCTGATGCAGCAAAAACCGAACTCGCGATATGCCGCGCCCAACTCGGCGACGAACGCCTCGCGGTCGCTTTCATAACGTCGGATGTCGAGGGTTGGAACATGTTTCATGAGGCTTCCGCAGCATGGGCTCGAGCTGCGGATTTTACGACGTCGGCAAGCCGCTCGGCCAACTGCTGCACTTCCACCGCATCGGCGCCTTCGATGGTCACGCGAACCAGCGGCTCGGTACCGGAGGCGCGCAGCACGACACGGCCGCGACCGTGCAGCACACGCTCGGCTTCGAGCAGGGCTTGTTTCACCTCCGCACTGCCCAACGACTCGCGCGCGCCGACTGCGCGCACATTGAGCATCACCTGCGGGAGTTTCTTCAGCTTCGCGCGCGCCGCGACCAGGTCCTGACCGGAGCTTGCCAGCGCTTCCAGCACGGCCAGCGCCGCGACGATTCCGTCGCCGGTGGTGGCGCGGTCCAGGCACAGGATGTGGCCGGAGGTCTCGCCGCCGAGAATGCCATCGTGCTGCCGCAGCTGCTGCATCACATAGCGGTCCCCGACGTTGGCGCGGATCAGCGGCACACCGAATTCCGCCAGCGCAAGTTCAAGCCCGTAATTGCTCATCAGGGTGCCGACCACCGGGCCCTTCAGCGCGCCGCGGTCATGCAGGCTGCGCGCCAGCACATAGAGAATGTCGTCGCCATCGGCCAGCTGGCCGTGACGGTCGACCAGCACCAGCCGGTCGCCATCGCCATCGAACGCCATGCCCATATCGGCACCATGCGCAATTACTGCCTGCTGCAAGGCCTGCGGATGGGTGGATCCGACCTCGCGATTGATGTTGAAGCCATCGGGCTTGTCGCCGATCGCGATCACTTCGGCACCCATCTCGGCGAACACCTTGGGCGCGACCTGGTAAGTGGCGCCGTGCGCACAGTCGACGACCAGCTTGAGCCCATGCAGGCTGAAATCCTCGGCCACGGTGGCCTTGCAGAACTCCGAGTAGCGCGCTACCGCATCGGCAATGCGGGTCGCCTTGCCCAGTCGTTCGGAGGCCACGGTGACGAAGCCGGCATCGACTTCCTGCTCGATCGCCAGCTCGACTTCGTCGGTGAGCTTCTCGCCATTCGCGGAAAAGAACTTGATGCCGTTGTCGTGATGCGGATTGTGCGATGCGCTGATCACGATACCGGCGCTGGCGCGCATCGAACGCGTGAGGAAGGCCACGGCCGGGGTCGGCATCGGGCCCAGCAGACCGACGTCGGCGCCGGCGGCAACCAGCCCGGCTTCCAGCGCAGCTTCAAACATGTAGCCGGAAACCCGGGTGTCCTTGCCGATCAGCACCTTCGGCCGATCCTTGCCCTCGCGCGCGAGCACACAGCCTACGGCGCGGCCGAGCCGCAGCATGAAATCCGCGCTGATCGGCCATTCACCGACCATGCCGCGGATGCCGTCGGTTCCGAAATACTTGCGTTGGTTCATCGGTCGTCCTGGTCGGTGCCTGATCGACGCGCAGCATAGCGCTGCGGTCGCCCCTGCGCGCTCAATCGTCGTCCGGCCAGCGCGGCGCGGCGGTTTTTTCGTCCCGGCGCGGCACCGCGTCGACCGCATGCACCGCGTTCCATACTGCCAGCGCATCGACCGTCATGGCCACATCGTGCACGCGCAGCATGCGTGCGCCGCGCTGCGCGGCGATCAATGCGGCAGCCACCGAACCGGCAGTGCGGTCGGCAGAATGCGCACGGCCGGTGAGCGCGCCGATCATCGCCTTGCGCGACAGCCCCGCGTACACGCCGCTGCCCAGGCTGCCGAAGCGCTCCAGCGCGGCCAGCAACGCCAGATTGTGTTCCAGCGTCTTGCCGAAACCGAAGCCGACGTCGACCATCACCTTGCGCCGGTCGATGCCGGCCAGCTCGCAGGCGAACAGGCGATCGGTAAGGAAACGATGTACCTCGCCCACCACATCGTCGTAGCGCGGATCGTCCTGCATGCTGTGCGGCTCGCCCTGCATGTGCATCAGGCATACCGGCACACCGAGCTCGGCCACGGCATCCATCGCGCCTTCGCCGCGCAATGCACGGATGTCGTTGACCATGCCGGCCCCGGCGGCCACGGCCGCGCGCATCACTTCGGGCCGTGAGGTATCGATGGCGATCGGCAGTATGGTGCGCGCGACCAGCTGTTCGATCACCGGCAGCACGCGCCGCAGCTCTTCCTCGACCGACAGCTCGTCGGCGCCAGGCCGCGTGGATTCGCCGCCGACATCGAGCATGTCGGCGCCCTCCTCCACCATGCGCAGGCCCTGCGCCAGCGCCGCTTCCACGTTGTCGTGCAGACCGTCGCCGGAAAACGAATCCGGCGTCAGGTTGATCACCCCGACCACGCGCGGACGATCAAGCACCAGCGCACGGCCGTTGCAGTCGAGCACGGTGGCAAACAGATCGATCGGCATGCAGAGCTCCTGACGGGTTTCCGGTGGCTCGCTTCAGGTGCGGATCGAACCGCCCAGCTCGCCCATGTACGCGCGGTAATGGCGCAGCTCCGCGATGGAGTCGCGGATGTCCGACAGTGCGGTGTGCGCCGACTCCTTGCCGAAGCTCTTGGCAATGTCCGGCGCCCAGCGCCGCGCCAGTTCCTTGATCGTCGAAACGTCGAGGTTGCGGTAGTGGAAATAGCGTTCCAGCCGCGGCATCTGTCGATGCATGAAGCGCCGGTCCTGACAGATCGAGTTGCCGCTCATCGGTGATTTGCCCGGCGGCACCCAGTTGCGCAGGAAATCGACGGTGGCCTGCTCGGCCATTGCATGATCGGTTTCGGAGATCAGCACCTGTCGCCACAGGCCGGATTTGTGGTGCTGGTTGCTGTTCCAGCTGTCCATCGATTCCAGCCGGTCGACTTCGTGGCGGATCGCGAACACCGGCCCGTCGGCCAGCACGTTCAGATCCTTGTCGGTGACCACGGTGGCGATCTCCAGGATCGAGTCGTTGTCGGTGTCGAGGCCGGTCATCTCCAGATCGATCCAGATCAGGTTGTCGTCGTGGACGTGGCTCATGGGTTCTCCTTGGATGATCCAGTTTATCAGTGTTGCCGCCGGTTCTTTTGCCCGTGCGATGATCGGCGGATGCAGACCTTCCTCTGGCACGACTACGAGACCTCCGGTTCCGATTCGCGGCGCGACCGGCCGGTGCAGTTCGCCGGCGTCCGCACCACGCTGGAGCTGGAAATCATCGGCGAGCCGGTGATGTTCCATGCCAGGCCTTCGCGGGAGATGCCGCCGCATCCGGACGCCTGCATGATCACCGGCATCGCACCGCAATACGCCGAGCGTGAAGGCGTGAACGAGGCCGAGTTCGCCGCGCGCGTGCACGAGCAACTGGCGGCACCAGGCACCTGCAGCGTGGGCTACAACTCGTTGCGCTTCGACGACGAGTTCACCCGCCAGATGCTGTACCGCAATTTCCACGAACCGTATGGTCGCGAGTGGGAAAACGGCAATTCACGCTGGGACCTGATCGACCTGGTGCGCATGTGCGAGGCGCTGCGGCCCGAGGGCATCGTGTGGCCGCTGCGCGAGGATGGTTCGCCCAGTTTCAAACTGGAACTGCTGGCGAAGGCCAACCAGCTGAAGCAGGAACGCGCCCACGATGCGCTCTCCGACGTCTACGCGCTGATCGAGCTGGCCCGGCTGATCCGCGTGCGCCAGCCGCGCCTGTGGGAGTGGTACTACGGGTTGCGGCGCAAGCAGAAAGTGTTCGAACTGCTCGACGTGGTGAACATGACACCGCTGGTGCATGTGTCGTCGCGCTATCCGGCCAGCCGGCATTGTCTGGCACTGATCGTTCCGCTGGCGGCACACCCGAGCCGGACCGGTGAAGTGATCGTGTACGACCTTGCCACCGACCCTGCCGAGTGGCTGGCGCTGGATGAGGACGACATCGCCGACCGCATCTTCACCGCGCGCACCGACCTGCCCGAGGGGATCGAACGCATCCCGTTGCGTACCGTGCGCGCCAACCACGCGCCGGCACTGGCACCGCTGTCGGTATTGCAGAGCGTGGATCCGGCGCGGCTTCAGCTGGACCTGTCGCGCAGCCTGACGCACCGCGACACCCTGCGCGCGATCGACGGACTGGCCGAAAAACTGCGCCGCGTATTCCAGCGCTCCGCCGAACTGCCGCCGCCGGAAGACCCCGAACTTGCACTGTACGGCGGTGGCTTCCTGCCCGATGCCGATCGCAAGCTGCTGTCCCAGGTTCGCGCCACGCCACCGGCAGAGCTGGGCGCGCGCGCGTTTCCGTTTCGCGACACGCGCTATCCCGAGCTGCTGTTTCGCTACCGCGCTCGCAACTGGCCGGAAACGCTGGCTGTCGATGAGCGTATGCGCTGGGATGCGTTCCGGCGTGCGCGACTGACCCGTCGAACACCGCTCACCGGCCTCACTCTCGACGACTATTTCACGCGCCTCGGTGAACTGCGCAATGACCCGGCCGCACAGGATCGGCTCACCCTGCTCGACCAGCTGCAGGCATGGGGCGAGGAACTCGCCGCCGAAGTCGCCGAATCGCCAGCTGCCGATCTGTTTTCATCCGACGGACCCGATCACACCTGAAAAGACCAGGCCCGAAAAAATCATGCCCAACGGCTATTTCACTCCCGCCACCTTCCGTTTCCTGCGCGCACTCGACCGCAACAACAGTCGCGAGTGGTTCGCTGCGCACAAGGACGATTACGAGCGCCACGTGCGCGAGCCGTTCCTGCGGCTGATCACCGACCTGCAGGCGCCGCTGGCGAAAATCAGCCCGCACTATCGTGCCGACCCGCGCAAGAGCGGCGGCTCGCTGTTCCGCATCTATCGCGACACACGCTTCTCCAACAACAAGCTGCCGTACAAGCCATGGCAGGGTTCGCGCTTTTTCCACGAGCGGCGCCACGAAATTCCGGCGCCCTCGTTCTACGTGCACATCCAGCCCGGCGACTGTTTTGCCGGCGGCGGCATGTGGCACCCCGAACCGGATGCGCTCAAACGCATCCGCAGTTTTCTGACTGACAATCCGGCGGCGTGGAAGCGCGCCACGCAGGGCAAGTCGTTTCGCGAACACCTCACGTTCTGGGGCGAATCACTCAGTCGTCCGCCACGCGGTTTCGATCCGCTGCACGAACTGATCGACGATCTGAAGCGCAAGGATTTCGCGGTCGGCGAGAATTTCGACGAGGCGCTCGCCTGTTCGACCGAACTGCTGCCGTGGATCGTGGCGACATTCAAGCGCGTCACGCCGATGGTCGACTATCTGTGCGCCGCGCAGGAGCTGGAGTTCTAGTCCGCGCGGTGCGCAGCGGCTTACCTCGACCGTCGTTGCGCGGTCATCGAGCAGAGTGCCACGCCGATCCCGATCACTGCAGTCATGGCCACGTAATGCGCCGGCGCCAGCACGCCGAACTGTTTCACCAGCCATCCGATCAACGGCGGCGTCAGTCCGCCGAACACGGCATAGGCAATGTTGTAGGAAAACGACAAGCCCGAAAAACGCACGGCTGGCGGGAATGCCGTGACCATCAGCGCCGGTACCACACCGGTCACGCCCACGCTGAAACCGGCCAGCGCATACAGCGCCACGAAATGCGCGGCGCCGGCCTGCAGGTCGAGATACAGCGCATAGCTGCAGGTCAGCAATCCGATCGCACCGAACAGCAAGGCGCGCGCATGGCCGATGCGGTCGGCCAGCCAGCCATAGAACAGGCAGCCGACCGCCAACGCGAACGACGCCACGTTGCTGCCGAGGAAGGCGCGTGCCGGCGCGATGTGGAAGACCGACTGCACCAGCGACGGTGTCATCAGGATCACCACCACGATCGCGGCAGTGAGCATCCAGGTCACCAGCATCGACAGCAGCACACTGGGCAGGTGCTGCCTGAACACCCGCATCAGCGGCAAGCCGGATGCCAGTTCGCGCCGCGCATGCATCGCCTCGAACACCGGTGTCTCGCTGAGCCAGCGACGCAACCACACGGCAAGGAAACCGAATACGCCACCCGCCAGAAACGGCAGTCGCCAGCCATGATCGAGCACCTCGTCCGGCGTCATCGACCGGTTGATCGCCGCAGCCACCAGCGAACCGATCAGGATGCCCACGGTGAGCCCCGAAGTGAGGCTGGCACACGCAAACCCAACCCGCTGCGGCGGCACATGTTCGGCCACGAATACCCATGCGCCAGGCACCTCGCCGCCCACCGCGATGCCCTGCACCACGCGCAGCAGCAACAGCAGCGCCGGTGCAAGCATGCCGACCTGTGCGTATACCGGCAGCAGGCCGATGCCCAGCGTC
Organism: Rhodanobacter sp.; assembly: GCA_040004895.1. Lineage (GTDB taxonomy): Bacteria > Pseudomonadota > Gammaproteobacteria > Xanthomonadales > Rhodanobacteraceae > Rhodanobacter. The sequence continues at coordinate 6,706 of JBDTZX010000051.1, forward strand.
GGCAACGCCATCAGGAACACGCTGAGCATGAACATTTTCTTGCGGCCAAACTTGTCGCCGTAATGCGCCATCACGAT
>JBDTZX010000088.1:0-2042 GCA_040004895.1 Rhodanobacter sp.
AGGAACCGTCATGAGCTCGATCAGTGCCAACAACCTGAAAACCCAAGGCGTGTCTGCAATTGCCGAGGCGCTGGCCGACGCGCCCGAGGCGATGGTATCGGTGCGCGGCAAGGACCGTTTCGTGGTGATGGACATCGAGCATTACCACTACCTGCGCGAGTGCGAACTGTCCGCGGCGCTGGCCGAGAGCCAGGCGGATCTGGCAGCGGGTCGCTTCGTCAAGGAGTCGGTAGACGCGCACATGAAGCGTCTGGCCAAGTTGCCATGAGCTTCACGCTGGTCTTCACCGACCAGTACAACCGCCGCGCGGCGCGCTTCCTCAAGCGCCATCCGCAGGTGCGTGAGCAGTATCGCAAGACGTTGCTGCTGCTGGTGGCGAATCCCCACCACCCTTCCTTGCGGCTGCATGCGCTGGGCGGAAAAATGGAAGGACTGCATTCGGTGTCGATCAATCTGTCCTATCGCATCACGCTGGAACTGGTGATACGCGACCGGCAGATCGTACCGATCAACGTGGGCGACCACGACGCCGTGTACTGAACACTTCAAAGAAAAGCCCCGCAATGCGGGGCTCTTCGTGCAGCAAACATCGACGGACAATCAGGCGAACGGATCATCCAGCACGATCGTGTCATCCCGATCCGCACCGGTCGCAACCAGCGCCAGCTTGCAGCCCGACAATTCCTCGACCGCACGCAGATACGCACGGGCCGCAGGCGGCAGCTTGTTCCAGTCGCGGATGCCGGCGGTGGATTCTTCCCAGCCGGGGAATTCCAGGTAGACCGGCTTGCACTCGTCCCAGCCGTCGGCATCGAGCGGGGCCAGTTCGCGGCGCTTGCCGCGGTATTCGTAGGCGATGCAGACCTTGATGGTTTCCAGACCGTCGAGCACGTCGAGCTTGGTGATGGCCAGGCCGTTGATGCCGTTGATCTGGGTGGCACGCTTGAGCGCGACCAGATCGATCCAGCCGCAGCGGCGCGGCCGGCCGGTGCTGGCGCCGAACTCGTTGCCGACCTTGCGCAGGCGCTCGCCCATGTCGTCGTTGAGCTCGGTGGGGAACGGGCCACTGCCGACGCGCGTGGCGTAGGCTTTGCAGATGCCCAGCACATAGTCGATGTCACGCGCGCCGACGCCGGTGCCGGCCAGCGCACCGCCGATGGTGGTGTTGCTGGAGGTGACGTAGGGATAGGTGCCGTGGTCGATGTCGAGCAGCGCACCCTGCGCGCCCTCGTACAGGATGTTGCCGCCTTCGGAGCGCACGTCATGCAGGATGGTGGCGACGTCATCGACCAGGGGACGGATGTATTCGCCCCAGGCGAGCGCGTCCTTGAGCACGGTATCGTAGTCGACCGGCTCGACCTTCAACCACTGGGTGAGGATGAAGTTGTGATAGTCGACGGCGGTCTTGATCAGCGCCGGCAGTTCGTGCGGATACATCAGGTCGGCCACGCGCACGCTGCGGCGGGCGACCTTGTCCTCGTACGCCGGGCCAATGCCGCGGCCGGTGGTGCCGATGGCCTTGCCGCCAGCAGCGATCTCGCGCGCCTTATCCACGGCGATGTGGTACGGCATGATCAGTGGCGTGGCCGGGCTGATCTTCAGGCGCGAGCGCACTTCGACGCCATTCGCTTCGAGTTCGGCGATCTCCTCCATCAGCGCGGCCGGCGACAACACCACGCCGTTGCCGATCAGGCACAGCGCGTCATCGCGCAGGATGCCCGAAGGGATCAGGTGCAGCACGGTCTTCTTGCCCTTGATCACCAGTGTGTGGCCGGCGTTGTGGCCACCCTGGAAGCGCGCCACTGCACGGACCCGTTCGGTCAGCAGATCGACGATCTTGCCCTTGCCCTCGTCGCCCCATTGCGCGCCAAGGATGACTACTGACTTGCCCATGATGTTTCTCGCTCAGGTTTGCTTGGCCCCGCTGGCGGGGCAACATCGGTGATGGAGTTTGTTCCGCCGCTGGGCATGGCCCGCGGCAGGACGATCAGCGTTTCGGTGCAGCAGGATCGCTGAAGTAACGCAGGAATTCCGAATCGGGT
>JBDTZX010000057.1:0-2040 GCA_040004895.1 Rhodanobacter sp.
CGTCGAATCGGCCTGCCGACTGGATTTCGAAGCCCGCTGCGCGGGCCTTGCTCAGCCCGGTTCCATGCCCCGCATGTCCACCAGATGCTCCATGCCCTTGGAGAGTTCCAGCAGCTGTTTTGCCTGCTCCTGCAAGCGGCGCTCGTTCTCGTCACGCGGCTCCCAGTGCGGTACCGGGGTTGGCTTGCCATCCGGACCGTCGAGTGCCACGAAAACCATCACGCAACTGGTCGCCAGCCGCTGTTCGCCCTTGCGCAGGTCACGGGCCAGCACGTCCACCGCCATGTGCATGCTGCTCGTGCCGGTGTGGATCAGTCGCGCATGCACGGTGACCATGTCGCCAATCAGGATCGGTGCCACAAACTGGATGCCGCTGACCGATGCCGTCACGCAGTACGCGCCGCTCCAGCCCACGGCACAGGCGTAGCCGGTCTGATCGATCCATTTCATCGCCATGCCGCCGTGCACCTTGCCACCGAAATTCACATCGGTGGGCTGTGCCAGGAAACGGAACGTCACTTCGCTTTGCAGACCTGGCATGGGAATTCCGATGGGCTTACCCCGCGGATTATGCCAGTTGCACTGCGCCCTGCGTCGCGCGACGTCCGGTCAGCGAGCAGGTAGTGGCAGGCTCAGCGGGTCGCCGCTGTAGATCGCGACGTGCGGCACGCCATCGGCACCGATCCAGCCGCGGTACATGCCCTCGGTGTTGAACGGCATCGACACACTGCCGTCGGCTCCCAGGATGATCGCCCCGCCATCGCCGCCCATCTGCGGGATCTCGTCATTGATCACCGCCTTGCCAGCCTGCTCCGCAGATTCGTGCAACTCGGTCATGCGGATGCAGATTTCGCGCGCGGCAGAGACGCGAATGTAGTACTCGCCCCAGCCGGTGCCGGACACGGCGCAGGCGGCATTGGCATAAGTGCCGGCGCCGATGATCGGCGAATCACCGACACGCCCGTAACGCTTGTCGGTCATGCCGCCGGTCGATGTGCCGGCGGCGAGACGGCCCTGGCTGTCTCGCGCCAGCGCGCCGACGGTGCCGAAATGCTTGAGTGCCCTCAGTCGCTCGGTCAGCGGCACACCCGCCGCATCGTCCTTCAAGGCTTTCTGCAGTTCCTGCCAGCGCCGGTCGGTACGGAAATACGACGGACCCACCAGCTTGAATCCCTGCTCGGTGGCAAACGCCTCCGCGCCATCGCCAACCATCATCACGTGCGGCGAATGCTCCATCACGGCGCGCGCAAGCAGGATCGGATTCTTTACCCGGCGGACTTCAGCCACGGCGCCTGCAGCCAGTGTCGAGCCGTCCATGATCGAGGCATCCAGCTCATTCTGGCCGTCATGGGTGAACACCGCACCCTTGCCGGCGTTGAAGAGCGGATCGTCCTCGAGCACAGCAATTGCTGCTGTTACCGCATCCGTCGCGGCCTTGCCGGCCTTGAGCTCTGCATAGCCTTTGCGCAGCGCCAGCTCCAGTGCGGCACGTGCGCTGGCTTCGATTTGCGGCGTCATGCTTGCGCGCTCGACGCCCGCGCCGCCATGGATCACCAGCACCAGCGCGTGCTCGCCGCGCACGGCCAGCTCGCCTTTGTGCACATCGGCGATGGCATCGAATACCGGTTGGCTGACCTCCAAGCTGTGCAGGTCGATACGGCTTTGCGTGCCCACGCCGGTGATCTGTGTGCCGAGGTAGTCGAGTGGCTTGCCGGCTTCGATCCGGTCGGGCACGCCTTTCGGCTGTACCAGCCAGGCGAAGCCGTTGTCGATGGTGAAGAGCCGCCCGATGCCATGGCCGTCAACGCAAAGCGCCGCATCCTGATCCACGCCCAGCCCGACCACATCGGCGTGGCCCGCATGGCGAAGGTTGGCGACGAACGAAATCAATCGCCCGAGCCGATCGCGACGATGGAAGTGGGTGTCGGTGATCACGCGCTGCATGTTCGGCAGGTGCATGAAATCGTCGACCAGGGTCATGCTCTTGCCGAGCGGGTCGTGCATCGCTTCTTTCGAGGTGATGCTGCCGCCGTCCATCGC
>JBDTZX010000065.1:0-6758 GCA_040004895.1 Rhodanobacter sp.
AGCACGATTCCATGAAGCCTGATTCCATGAAGCATGATTCGATGAAGCACGATTCGATGAAGCACGATTCCATGAAGGCGCCTGCCGCTTCCGCCAGTTCGGGCGGCTGAGCTGCGGGTCTGTCGGGCTTTCGCGGGAGCGTGCTTGCTGCGTCGCTCCCGCGTAGTTTGTCCTGCTGGGTTCCTGCCATTGCAGGCATCGGCGCATACTCGGATGCTTCCATTGAGGGCGTCCGGGCATGGATGATTCATTCGCGCGGCAGGTGGACATCGAACATCCGCTGATCCAGGCACCAATGGCCGGTGCTGCACCGGCTGCGCTGGTTGCCGCAGTATCCAGTGCGGGCGGCCTTGGTTCGCTGGGTGCGGGATACCTGGAGCCGCAGGCGATTCTCGATCAAGCCATGCAGGTCCGGGCACTCACGAACAAACCCTATGCGATCGGGCTGTTCGTGCTCGCCGACGAATTTGAAGCGGACATGACTGCGGTCGCCAAGGCGCGCGAACAGCTGGATGCGCTGATGACGAGCGAAGGTCTCGATGTGCGTACCAGCATGCCGCCACGCTGGGCGCCGCGCGCCTCGGACCAGTTCGCCGCATTGTGCGAGGCGCGTCCGGCGGTGGCGAGCTTCGCCTTCGGTGTTGTCAGCCCGGCGCAGTTGCGTGAAATGCATCGGCGCGAGATCTATGTGGTCGGTACCGCGACCACTGTGATGGAAGCACGCGCATGGGCCGAGGCCGGCGCCGACGCCGTCTGCGTGCAGGGCGCCGAGGCTGGCGGACATCGCAGCACCTTCCTGCACGACGCCGAGGACGCGATGATCGGTCTGTTCGCCCTGCTGCCGCTGACCGTGCGCGCGCTGGGATCGCTCCCACGCAAGATCCCGGTGATCGCCGCGGGCGGCATCATGGATGGCCGCGGCATGCTCGCAGCGGAAGTGCTGGGCGCGGGGGCAAGCCAGCTGGGTACCGCCTTCCTCACCTGTCCGGAGTGTTCCGCCGCCGAGGCGTGGAAGCGCGACCTGGCAAAGGTCGAGGAGCATCAGGTCACTACCATCCGCAGCTTCTCCGGCCGCGCGGCGCGGGGCCTGCGCAACCGTTTCGTCGAGGTCATGCCGAAGGCTGCGCAAGGGTTGCCGTATCCCGTCCTGAACGCGCTCACCGCGCCATTGCGCCGTGCGGCGGCGGCGGCCGGTCGCGGCGATCTGCTGTCCGAATGGTGCGGGCAGGCTGCCGGCATGGTGCGCCCGCAACCAGCGGGCGAGCTGGTGACGCGCCTGATGCACGAGTACCGGCTGGCAAAACGCGAGCTGGCGCATTGACTTGCGCGCGTCGGCGGGGCGCTATACTGCGCCCGCTACCGCACATCGCGAACCCGTATCGAGGCCAGAACACTTGAGCATGACTCAACGCAGCAAATCGACCGTCACCACCACCGTCCTGCGCAAGCACGTCATCGACGCGCTCGAGGATCTCAAGGCCAAGGACATCCGCGAGATCGACGTGCGCGGCAAGACCTCGATCGCCGACCTGCTGGTGATTGCCTCCGGCACCTCCGCACGCCACGTCAAATCGATCGCCGACGAAGTCACCCGGTTCGCCAAGAAGGCGGGCGTGATGCCGCTGGGGGTGGAAGGTGAAGTGGAAGGCGAATGGGTACTGGTGGACCTTGGCGATGTGATCGTCCACGTGATGCTGCCGCGTATCCGCGAATTCTACGGGCTGGAGCGGCTGTGGACGGTGGGTGACCACGGCCACGAAGCCGACGCTGTGCAGGCCGGCTGAAGTTGCAGACCTCGGCATGCGCGCGCGCCTGATCGCTGTCGGCGAACGCATGCCGGGCTGGGTCGCGGAGGGCTACGCGGAATACCGCAAGCGTCTCTCGCACGAGCTGCCACTTGAGCTGATCGAGCTGAAACCCGGCTTTCGCGGCAAAGGTCGCGACGATGTCCGGGCGATGCAGGATGAGGGCATCGCGATACTCGCCGCGCTGCCACATGATGCCCATGTCGTTGCACTCGACGGTGGCGGCAAGACCTGGTCCAGCGAGGAACTCGCAGTGCAGCTGGCGCACTGGCGCATGGCCGGACGCGAGCTGGCGTTCCTGATCGGTGGCCCGGATGGTCACGCTGCCGAGGTGCTGGCGCGCGCCGATCAGCGCTGGTCGCTGGGACCGTTGACCCTGCCGCACATGCTGGTGCGGCTGGTCCTGGCCGAGCAGCTGTATCGGGCGACCACGATCATCGCCGGACATCCCTATCACCGCGCGTGAGCGTCGATCCATCCATGGAGTTTTCCTCATGTCATTGCAGATCCGGCAAGCCAGCAGCGACGATCTCGACCTTGTTGCCGTGTTGTTCGACGGCTACCGGCAGTTCTACGATCAGCCGGCCGACCTGCCGCGTGCGCGCGATTTTCTTGCCGAGCGGCTGACGCATGGAGAATCCCTGATCCTGCTGGCATGCGATGCCGACGATGGAGCAGGCCTGGGCTTCACCCAGCTGTATCCGGTGTTTTCGTCGGTGCGCACGGTGCGCACCTGGCTGCTCAATGATCTGTTCGTGGCCCCGGCGGCACGCCGCAAGGGTGTTGCGGCCGCATTGCTGGAGGCTGCCGTGGCGCGCACGCGCGCTCTCGGCGCGGCCAGTCTTTCGCTGTCGACGGCGCGGGACAATGCGGCAGCGCAGGCGCTGTACGAATCGCTCGGCTGGCAGCGGGACCATGAGTTCTGCGAGTACAGCCTCACGCTTTGAGCGTTTACGTCGCTCCGGATCCTCGATGCTCCATCTTGCTTCGCAATCGCCACGTCGCCAGCAGCTGCTGCAGCAGCTGGGTATCGCTTTCACCGTGCTCGAGGTGCACGTGGCCGAGCAACGCGAACCACGCGAATCGCCGCTGCACTATGTCAGCCGGGTGGCGCGTGACAAGGCGCAGGCCGGACTGCGCAAGCTTGCGCCCGCGCAACATCTCGTGGTGCTCGGCGCCGATACCGAAGTCGTGCTGGACGGCGAAGTCTTCGGCAAGCCAGGTGACGCGCAGGCTGCGACCGCGATGCTGCGTCGGCTTTCCGGGCGCACACACGAGGTGATCTCGGCGGTGTGGCTGGTCGTTGCCACGCGCGAGGATCACGTCATCTGCACCTCCAAGGTTCGATTCGCCGCATTGGACGAGCCGTCCATCGCTGCCTATGTCGCCACCGGCGAGCCATTCGGCAAGGCCGGCGCGTATGCGATCCAGGGGCGCGCCGGCGCCCTGATCGAACACCTCCAGGGCAGCTATTCCGGCGTGATGGGTCTGCCGCTGTTCGAAACTTCGCGCCTGTTGCAACGTTTCGGCATCGTGCCGGCGTGAACCTCAGCCCGGTGGTTTGAACGCCACGAACCAGAACAGCACGGCGAGCGCATTGTTGATGCCATGCGTCAGCACGGCCGGCCAGATCGATCCGGATCGCAGCCGGATCCACGAAACCGCCAGCGCCAGCAGCAACAGGTCCGGCAACGCATACCACTGCAATTGCAGGCCTGGCAGATGGATCAGCACGAACACGAGCGAGCTGATCAGTACCGCCCAACCAACGCGCAGCCGACGCATCAGTGCAGACAGCAGCATCCCGCGAAACAGCAGCTCCTCGACCAAGGGTCCAAGCGTGACGATCACCAGCGCCAGCGCAATGCGTGAGGCCAACTGCGAGTGCACGCCCAACTGCTGGATGTCTTGCTGCAGGGGGCGATGACCGGCCAAGAGCTGGGTCAGCAGGCCACCCAGTACCGGCACCGCGATGCCCAGGGCAATCGCCACAGCGAAGAACGCCGGGACGGTCGGCATGACAAAACCGAAACCGGGCGGTTGGGCCTTGGACCACATCTGTGGCCATCTTTTTCGCGCCTGCCACAGCATCGTCACGGCTGAGGCGATCAACGTGATGATCGTCAGCCAAGCCTGCATGTCCGGTTGGATCAACGCTGTCTGGATCTGATGACCCATGCCTGCCATGCCGGTAACGCCATGCCGGAAAACGATCTTGATCACGATCGCCACGGCAACGGCCAGTCCCGCCACGAAACCCGCCACGAACTGCAGCAGGAAATACAGCACGATGAAGCCGAGGGTGCCGGCCAGTCCCGGCATCCGCGGCAACAGGGGAGGGGTCGACAATCTTGCAGGCATCGGTGGCGGCAGTGCCGGCGTGGTTTCGCAGGTGGTGTCCATTCGATGGAAGGCAGTCCCTTGGATGAGTCTCGGCCGGATGAAGTCCGCGCCATGTTCGCATGACCGGCGCTGGCGATATATTAGGCTCACGCGCTCCGGTGACGGTTCGCGCAACTCCTTCGACGACCCATCTGCACAGCACGGGGCATTCCGGAATGAGCATCGATTTCGGCAGGGCAGCAGGCGACTATGCGCAGCATCGGGCTGGTTTTCCCGCTATTTTTTTTGACCGGCTGCTGGCCGATGGTACGGTGCACCGGGGCGATCTCGTGCTGGACCTCGGCACTGGCACCGGCACTGTCGCCCGTGGTCTGGCAATGCGCGGTTGCGTGGTCACCGCAGTGGATTTTTCCGCGCCACTGCTGGCACAGGCCGCCGAGCTGGATCAGGCTGCGGGAGTAACAGTGAAGCAGGTACGCGCACGCGTCGAGAACGCCGAGTTCGCACCGGTGTCGTTCGACGTGGTCACCGCCGGTCAATGCTGGCACTGGTTTGATCGACTGCGCACGGCGGCGTTGGTGCGTCGCTGGCTCCGGCCGGGCGGACGGCTGGTGATTGCGCATTTCGACTGGCTGCCGCTGGCCGGCAATATGGTTCAGGCCACCGAGCGTCTGATTCTCGCGTACAACCCGGGCTGGACGCTGCACAGCGGCAGCGGAGTGTATCCGGCGTGGCTGAAGGATGCCGCCGAGGCCGGATTCGTCGAGCTGCAAACCTATTCGTTCGATATCGACGTGCCCTACGATCACGAAGGCTGGCGCGGGCGAATCCGCGCCAGCGCGGGCATCGGTGCGAGCCTGGATGAAACGAAGGTGCAACGCTTCGACTTGGAGCTCGCGGCATTGCTGACGGCACACTATCCCACCGAGCCGATGGCAGTTCCGCATCGTGTCTGGGTGCTGAGCGCGACGGCGCCCGGTCTGCTGTTGTGACGGCGGAGCGCGGCTTGAATCACCCAAGCATCATGGCTCGAATGACGCCGATGCACGCCATCAGCAGCAATGCCGCCAAGCCAAGCATGCTGACCAGGTAGCCCGGCCCACGTTTGCCGGCATCACCCAGATAGGCGACCGCATACCAGATCCGGCCGACCAGCCACACCAGGCCGGCGATCCCGGCCCAGCCGGTGAAGCCGTAATTCGCCGCCAGCCACAGGGTGGGCAGGAACATCACGGTGTTCTCCAAGGTGTTCATCTGCACCCGGTAGGCACGCTCGAAGATCGGATGGCCGCTTACTGCCGGCGCCTTGATGCCGTACTTTTCCCGTGCGCGTCCCACGGCGAAGACGGTGCCGAGCGACAGCAGCACGGTGAGCAGGGTAACCAGGGCAGGCAGGTGACTCATTGGAGGATCCTCGTCAAAGTCGCCTACTGTAACTGCAGCGAATGCTTGGCGTGATCCCTTGCAAGGCGCTATCGTCGTCGCGGGGCATCGGCAGATCAGTCAGCGAGGGGCATATGGATTGGCAGAAAGGCGAAAGCAGCAACAACGTCGAAGTCGACAGTGGCGGTGGTGGCGGCGGTCCGCGTTTTGGCGGTGGTCGCGGCCTGGGCCTGGGCGGGATGATCGTGCTGGCGCTGATCGGCTGGATCTTTTTCAAGAATCCGATGGCGTTGCTGGATCAGGCCGGTGGCCAGTCGTCAGCGCCCGCGCAGAGCGGCGAGCCGGCGCAGGTCGATCCACAGCAGAAAGAGTTCGTCAGCAAGATCCTCGGTTCCACCGAAAAGACCTGGGGCGATATCTTCGCAGCCAGCGGCAGGACCTACGTTGATCCCAGGCTGGACCTGTTCACCGGCGGCGTGAATACCGCCTGCGGCGCGGCATCCACCGCCGTCGGTCCGTTCTATTGCCCGGGTGACCAGAAGGTGTATCTGGACGTGGCGTTTTTCCAGGAACTGCAGGATCGTTTCCATGCGTCCGGCGATTTCGCGCGTGCCTACGTGATCGCCCATGAAGTGGGTCACCACGTGCAGAAGCTGACCGGCATATTCGACAAGGTCGATGCGGCACGTCGTCGTGGTGCGCCGATGGACGGTGCCGATGGCCTGTCGGTACGGCAGGAGCTGCAGGCCGATTGTTTCGCCGGGGTGTGGGCGAACCACAGTCAGCAACGTCTGCAGTGGTTGCAGCCTGGCGATATCGAATCGGCACTGAATGCGGCCAGCCAGATCGGCGACGACAACCTGCAGAAGCAGGCGCAAGGTCGCGTGGTGCCGGACTCGTTCACGCACGGTACGTCGGCGCAGCGAGTGAAGTGGTTCAAGGCTGGCTTCGACGGCGGGGACATGGGCCAGTGCGACACGTTCTCCGGCGAGCCATAAACATTCCAGCAGGCAACTGCTCACAGCCGCCTGTTCCCGGTTTCCTCTCCTGCAGCGCAGGGGAGGGCAGAGAGGTGTCGCTACCCACACAACCCCACTGCGGAGCAAATCTTCAGCGTTCTGGAATCCGTCCTCCTGTGTGTGCGCCTCCGGCCGGATCGATGAAACACCCCTGTCTGCGCTGCCTGTTGCGCCTTTTCCCGCGTGGCCTTCCACTGGTCCGAGGCCG
>JBDTZX010000277.1:0-2034 GCA_040004895.1 Rhodanobacter sp.
TCCGCCGCCAGCCCGGCGCCAACATCGTGCAGACGGTGGAGCAGATCCGCCAGGTGCTGCCGGAGCTGCGCGCCGCGTTGCCGGCCGACGTGCACCTGGACGTGTTTGCCGACCGCACGGTGACTATCCGTGCCTCGGTGCACGATGTGGAATTCACCCTGCTGCTGACGATCTTCCTGGTGGTCGGGGTGATCTTCGTGTTCCTGCGCCGCCTGTGGGCGACGATCATTCCATCGGTAGCGGTGCCGCTGTCGCTGCTGGGCACGTTCGGCGTGATGGCCTTCACCGGCATGTCGCTGGACAACCTGTCGCTGATGGCGCTGACCGTGGCTACCGGCTTCGTGGTCGACGATGCGATCGTGATGATCGAGAACATCGTGCGCTACATCGAGCAGGGCAAGGACGGCAAGGAAGCGGCCGAGATCGGCGCGAAGGAAATCGGCTTCACCGTGCTGTCGCTGACCGTGTCGCTGGTGGCGGTGTTCCTGCCGCTGCTGCTGATGCCCGGCGTCACCGGCCGGCTGTTCCACGAATTCGCGTGGGTGCTGACGATCGCGGTGAGCATCTCGATGCTGGTATCGCTGACCCTGACACCGATGATGTGCGCCTATCTGCTGAAGGCCGATCAGCTGCCGGAAGGTGATGACGCGCACGAACGCCATGCGGCCGTCGGCAAGCGCAACCTGTGGACGCGGATGGTCGAACTGTACGCATCCACGCTGGACTGGGTGCTCGATCACCGTCGCCTGACGATCCTGGTGGCGGGTGCGGCGGTGGTGCTCACGGTGTTCCTGTACATCATCATTCCCAAGGGCCTGCTGCCCGAGCAGGACACTGGCCTGATCACCGGCGTGGTGCAGGCGGACGACAACATTGCGTTCCCGCAGATGGAAGACCGCACCAAGGCGGTTGCCGAAGCCCTGCGCAACGATCGCGACGTGGCCGGCGTGGCCGCGTTCATCGGTGCCGGCACGATCAATCCGACCCTGAACCAGGGTCAGCTCAGCATCGTGCTGAAGGACCGCGGCCAGCGCGATGGCCTGGACAAGCTGCTGCCGCGACTGCAGCGGCTGGTCGCCAACATTCCCGGGGTGGCGCTGTACCTGAAACCGGTGCAGGACGTGACCCTGGACAGTCGGGTCGCCGCCACCGAATACCAGTACACGATGTCCGAGGTTAATTCGGCCGAGCTGGCGAAATACGCCGGACAGATGACGCAGTCGCTGCGCCAGCGCCCGGAACTGGCCGATGTCGACAACAACCTCGCCAACAATGGCAACGCGCTCAAGCTCACCATCGACCGCGAGAAGGCCAGTCGCCTCGGCGTGCCGGTGCAGACCATCGACGACACGCTGTACGACGCGTTCGGCCAGCGCCAGATCTCGACCATCTTCACCCAGTTGAACCAGTATCGCGTGGTGCTGGAAGTGGCGCCGGAGTTCCGTTCCAGCGACGACCTCCTGAACAAGCTGACGGTGCGTGGCAACGGCAACGGCGCGCTCACCGGCAGCACTGCCACCAGCTTCGGGCAGCTGAAGTCGAGTAATTCGGCGACGCCGTCGGGCATCGGCAACGCCGGCAACGTCGGTTTTCAGATCGGCGGCGGTGGCGGCATTCCGCTGTCCTCGGTGGCCAGCGCGCAGGTCACCAGCGCACCGCTGGTGGTCAGCCATCAGCAGCAGCTGCCGGCGGTCACCATTTCGTTCAACGTGGCAACTGGTTATTCGCTGTCCGACGCCGTCGCCGCGGTGCACGACATCGAGCTGCAGCTGAAATTTCCGCCGCAGGTGCGCGGCGAATTCGTCGGCAAGGCGGCGGAGTTCAACTCCTCGCTGGGCGACGAAGTATTGCTGCTGCTGGCCGCGATCGTGGTGATCTACATCGTGCTGGGCGTGCTGTACGAGAGCTACATCCATCCGCTGACGATCATCTCCACGCTGCCGCCGGCCGGCGTCGGCGCGCTGCTGGCGCTGATCATCTGCGGCATGAGCCTGTCGGTGGACGGCATCGTCGGCATCGTGCTGCTGATCGGCA
>JBDTZX010000095.1:0-2033 GCA_040004895.1 Rhodanobacter sp.
GACCCGTCGCTGTCGCCGATGCAGGTGTGGAGCAACGAATCACAGGAACGCTACGTGCTGGCGATCGGGGTGGAAAGCCTCGCCGAATTCGAGGCGATGTGCGTGCGTGAGCGCTGTCCGTATGCCGTGGTCGGCGACGCCACGGTCGAGCGTCGGCTGCGGGTGACCGATCCGCGTCGCGAGCTGGTGGTGATCGACCTGCCGATGGATGTGCTGTTCGGCAAGCCTCCGCGGATGCATCGCGATGCGAAGCGGATCAAGCCGCGCGTCGACCTGGTGCCGGATCTCACCGGTATCGGCATGGACGAAGCACTGTTGCGTGTCCTGCGGCTGCCGGGCGTGGGCAGCAAGAGCTTCCTGATCACCATTGGCGATCGCACGGTCGGCGGGCTCAACGCGCGCGATCCGATGGTCGGCCCGTGGCAGGTGCCGGTGGCCGATTGCGCGGTGACCATGGCCGACTTCGATGGCTACGTTGGCGAAGCGATGGCGATCGCCGAGCGTGCGCCGGTGGCGTTGCTCAGCAGCGCGGATGCGGCGCGCCTCGCCGTCGGCGAGGCGATCACCAACCTGGCCGCGGCATCGATCGCCAACCTCGGCGAGATCCGTCTGTCGGCGAACTGGATGGCCGCGGTCAATCATCCCGGCGAAGATGCCGCGCTGTTCGACGCGGTGCATGCGATCGGCATGGAGCTGTGCCCGGAGCTGGACATCTCGATACCGGTCGGCAAGGACTCGCTGTCGATGCAGACCGTGTGGACCGACGGCGATACGCCACAGCGCACGGTGTCGCCGGTATCGCTGGTGATCACCGGCTTCGCCCGGGTCAATGACGTGCGCCGCACGCTGACGCCGCAGATCAAGCTGGATCGTGGCGATTCCGATCTGTGGCTGATCGATCTCGGCGCCAGCCGCGATCGCCTGGGCGGTTCGGCACTGACGCAGGTGTTCAATCGCAGCGGCGGCGTGCCGCCAGATCTGGACGACGCGAAACGGCTGAAGGCGATGTTCGACCTGGTGCAGGAAGCGAATGCGAGCGGCCTGCTCTTGGCGTATCACGATCGTTCCGACGGTGGTGTCATCACCACGCTGCTGGAAATGGCATTCGCCGGCCATTGCGGTCTGGAGATCCATCTGGACGGCTGGGCGGAGGCGACGCTGCGCGCGCTGTTCAACGAGGAACTCGGCGCGGTGGTGCAGGTGGCTGCGGCCAACCGCGAGGCGTTCGAGGCCTTGCTGGTCAAGTACGGCATTGCCGGCATCGGCCATCGCATCGGCCGGCCGAAAGAAAAGCTCGGCATCAAGCTGTTCCTGGGCAGCGACACCTTGTTCAAGTGGAACTGGGTCACGCTGTTCAAGGCATGGAACGAAACCAGCCACGCGATGCAGCGGTTGCGCGACAACCCGCTCAGCGCCGATGCCGAGCAGGACTGGCGCATCGACGATGACGATCCGGGCATCACCCCGAAGCTCGGGTTCAATCCGGCCGAGAACATTGCCGCAGATCTGATCGGCAGTGGCGCGCGTCCGCGGGTGGCGGTGCTGCGCGAGCAGGGCGTCAACGGACAGGTGGAAATGTCGGCGGCGTTCACCCGCGCCGGCTTCGACGCAGTCGACGTGCACATGTCCGACCTGGCCAGCGGTCGGATCAGGTTGTCCGACTTCCGTGGTCTGGCCGCGTGCGGCGGCTTCTCGTACGGCGATGTGCTCGGTGCCGGCCGCGGCTGGGCCACCTCGATCCTCTACAACGACATGCTGCGCGCGCAGTTCGCCGAATTCTTCGCCGATCGGACCAAATTTGCGCTTGGCGTGTGCAACGGCTGCCAGATGCTGGCGCAGCTGAAGGACATCATTCCGGGCGCGCAACACTGGCCGAAATTCCTGCGCAACGCATCGGAACAGTACGAGTCGCGGCTGGTCACGCTGGAAATCCTCGAATCGCCCAGCCTGTTCTTCAAGGGCATGGCCGGTTCGCGCATCCCGGTGGCGGTCGCGCATGGCGAAGGGCGGGTCAGCTTTCCGCAGGCGTGCAG
>JBDTZX010000077.1:0-6738 GCA_040004895.1 Rhodanobacter sp.
TCCTGGACGGCGCCTTGAACGAGGGCGACCCGCTGCCGTCGGTACGCCAGGTGGCCGCGGATTATCAGATCAATCCGCTGACCGTCTCGAAGGCATACCAGGAACTGGTCGATGAACAACTGGTGGAAAAACGGAGGGGACTGGGCATGTTTGTCATTGAAGGTGCGCGCGATGCACTGCTGAAATCGGAACGCGAGCGCTTTCTGCGCGAAGAATGGCCCGTGTTGTTCGCGCGGCTGCAGCGGATGGGGCTGGATCTCAAGACGCTGCTGCGCGAAGCCGATGCAAACAAGGGAGAGCAATCATGAGCGCGGTGATCACGGCCAGCGGTCTGGGCAAGCGATACAAGAATTCCCTCGCACTGGACAATGTCAGTTTCCAGATCGAGCCTGGCCGCATCGTCGGACTGATCGGCCCGAATGGTGCCGGCAAGACCACGGCGCTGAAGGCGATCCTGGGACTGACCGATTTCACCGGCCAGCTCAACGTGCTGGGCTTCGATCCGCGCAAGCAGCGCGACAAGCTGATGGGCGAAGTCTGCTTCATCGCCGATGTTGCGGTGCTGCCGCGCTGGATCCGTGTCCATCAGGCCGTCGATTTCGTCGCCAATGTGCATCCGCGTTTTGATCGCGCCAAGTGCGAGGCATTCCTTGCCCGCACCAAGCTGCAGCCGAATCAGCGCGTCAGGCAGATGTCCAAGGGCATGATCGTGCAACTGCATCTGGCCCTGGTGATGGCGATCGACGCGCGCCTGCTGATTCTGGACGAGCCGACGCTGGGTCTGGACATTCTCTATCGCAAGCAGTTCTACCAGCACCTGCTGGAAGACTACTTCGACGAGAACAAGACAATCATCGTCACCACCCATCAGGTCGAGGAGGTCGAACATATCCTCACCGACCTGATGTTCATCCGCGATGGCAAGATCGTGCTCGATTCCGACATGGACGCGATCGGCGAACGCTTCATCGAGGTGATGGTGAATGCCGACAAGGCCGATGCTGCTCGCGCGCTGAAGCCGCTGGATGAACGCCAGGTCTTCGGCAAGAGCATCTTCCTGTTCGACGGCGTTCAACGCGCACAACTGGAGGCGCTGGGCGAAGTCCGTCGGCCTTCCGTCAGCGACCTGTTTGTCGCCACCATGAAAGGGACCTACGCATGAAAACCTTCTATTGGCTGGTCAAACGCGAGTTCTGGGAACACCGGGGTGGATTCCTGTGGGCGCCGATCATCACCGGTGGCATCTTCCTGCTGCTCAACATCATGACCATCATCACTGCCGAAGTTGTCGGCGCACAACATGGCATCAACTTCGGTGCGGGCGGAAACCTGCGCCACGTCATCGACAACATGGATGCAGGCGACATGAGCCACGTTGCCATGGCGCTCGACCTGGCGATGTATTCCGCGATGGGGCTGATCGTGACCGTGCTCGGCTTCGTGGTGTTCTTCTACTGCCTTGGTTCGCTCTACGACGACCGTCGTGACCGCAGCATCCTGTTCTGGAAATCGCTGCCGATTTCCGACGTCAGCACGGTGCTTTCAAAAGTCGCCAGTGCAACCCTGCTTGCACCATTCATTGCCGTGATCGTCGGTATCGTGGTCGGCATGCTGCAGCTGATCATCCTCGCCATCGTGCTGTCTTTTCATGGCATCAACGTGTGGCAGTTGCTGGTACTGGCTCACCCGTTTCGCGTCATGGCCAATCTGGTCGGTTACATCCCGGTCTACCTGTTGTGGGCGCTGCCTTCGGTCGGCTGGCTGATGCTTTGTTCCGCCTGGGCCCGCAGCAAGCCGTTCCTCTGGGCGATTGCCCTGCCGATCGCCACCGGTCTGCTGATCAGCTGGTTCGACATCATGGGCTTGTTCCACCTGTCCGCAGGGTGGTTCTGGAGCAACATCGTGGCGCGTGGACTGCTGAGCGTCTTTCCGGGAACCAATGTGGCATTCACGGCCGAGCGATTCATGCATGACAACGGTGGCCAACCCAACCTTGATTTCATGAACCTTGCGCAGACGTATGGTTCGCTTTCGATGCCGCAGCTGTGGATCGGCATGATCGTGGGAGCGGGTTTGATCGCTATTGCCGTCTGGTTCCGCCGTTGGCGCGACGACAGTTGAAATGCAGGTTGAAGAACGAAATGGACGGCCCGCGTTTGCGAGCCGTCCACTCATCACCCTCACGGAGAAATTCATGTCACGACGAAATCTGCTCGGCTTGTGGGTGATGGCTGGACTGCTGGCCGCTTGTGGCCGGAGCCCGGACAACGGGTTCATCGGATTCGGCAACAGCAGTCTTCTCAACGGCGGCATCCACATTCGCGACGGACAAGCCACGCTGCATGTCCATGGTTCACCGGATGCGATCATCGATGCGGCTGGCGACCTGACCATCGATCAGCATGCCGTCGAGGTGAATCCCGCCGAACGCAGCCTGCTGCAGCAGTACTACCTCAGCGCGCTGGCGGTGCGCGAACACGGCATCGAAACCGGCAAGGCGGGTGCCGCTATCGCAGGTCAGGCGCTGAGCAGTGTGGCCAAGGGCATCGCCACTGGCGACACCGACCAGATCGACAAGCAGGTCGATGCCAAAGCGGACCAGGTCAAGCAGACCGCGCTGAAGATCTGCGGCGATCTGGCTGGTATCAAGGCGGCGCAGGACGGTCTAGCGGCACAGCTCGCTGCATTCAAGCCGTATGCCGGGATCGTCGAATCCGGAGCGGTCGAGGATTGCCGGAAAGGCTGAAGGACAGCGTGAAAGCTCGAGCCTGCGTTTCGTCCCTTGCACCAGCGAAACGGACACTATCCACGGATACCGGGGCACCCGTTGCCGCACGCACGGAATTCATTTTTCGTGGATGCCGCCACGGGTCAATGCCAGTGGATCGAGCAGCTTCTTCAATTCGTCCTTCGACAAGCCGGTGGTCTCCAGTGCCACGTCGATGATCGGCCGCTTTTCCTTGTACGCCTGCTTCGCCGTGGCCGCGCCCTTGTCGTAGCCGATCACCGGGTTCAGTGCGGTGACCAGGATGGGATTCATCGCCAATACCTGATTCACCCTTGCCGCATTGACCTTGAAGCCCGCGATCGCCTTGTCCGCCAGCAACACGCTCACATTGCTCAGCAATTCGATCGACTGCAGCAGGTTGTACGCGATCAGCGGCAGCATTACATTCAGCTGGAAATTGCCGGACTGGCCGGCAATCGTGATGGACGCGTCGTTGCCGATCACCTGGGCGGCAACCATTGCGGTGGCCTCTGGAATCACCGGATTGACCTTGCCCGGCATGATCGACGAACCCGGCTGCAATGCGGGCAATTCAATCTCGCCCAGACCAGCCAGCGGCCCGGAGTTCATCCAGCGCAGGTCGTTGGCGATCTTCATCAAGGCGACCGCCAGCGTCTTGAGTTGGCCGGAAAGCTCGACTGCAGCATCCTGCGAGGCCATGCCCTCGAAATAATTTTCGGCCGATTCGAATTTCACGCCGGTCAATTTCTTCAATTGTGCCGCGATCGCCGGCCCGAATCCCGGATCGGCATTGATGCCAGTGCCGACCGCCGTACCACCCTGCGGCAGACGACGCATGCGCTTCAATGCATCCTCGACTCGCTCGATGGCGGATGCGATCTGCGCCGACCATCCGGACAGCTCCTGCCCGAACGTCACCGGCATCGCGTCCATCAGATGCGTGCGACCGGTCTTGGGCGTGTTCCTCAGTTCGCGCGCGCGCTTGTCGATGGACTTCCTCAGATGCTTCAACGCAGGCAGCAGTTTCTCGCTGACGATGAGCGTGGCACTGACGTGAATGGCGGTCGGAATCACGTCGTTCGAACTCTGTCCATAATTGACGTGGTCGTTGGGATGCACCTTGGCGCCAGCGGCCACCGCCAGATGCGCGATCACCTCGTTCGCATTCATGTTGGTGCTGGTGCCCGATCCGGTCTGGAAGATATCGATCGGAAACTGCGCGTCGTACTGGCCATCGGCCACCGCCAGCGAAGCCTTGCGAATCGCCGCGGCCTGGTTCTTTTTCAGATGGCCAAGCGCCAGATTGACGTCGGCAGCGGCGGCCTTGATCAGCCCGAGCGCACGTATGAACGGTCGCGGCAGGTGCAAACCCGAGATCGGGAAATTCTCGATCGCCCGCTGGGTCTGAGCGCCGTAAAGCGCATCCACCGGCACCTTCAGGTCGCCCATGCTGTCGTGTTCGATGCGAAAGTCGTTCATGCCGGCTCCTTCAATCGGAATACGCAACTATAGGCTGCCCGTTGTCAGTGAGGTGACACGTCGGCAGGGTTGTGCCTGCGGTGTTTCCCCAGCGACCTGCCGCGGCCATGTAAAATGGGGGTTTCCCGCCACCGGATGCACGCATGTCTACTCACGCCCTGACTGCCCTGTCCCCGCTGGATGGACGCTATGCCAGCAAGGTCGAGGGGTTGCGACCGATCTTCAGCGAATTCGGCCTGATGCACCGTCGCGTGCAGGTGGAAATCGAATGGCTGCTGGCACTGGCCGCCGACGCACGGATCATCGAGCTGCCGGCGTTCGATTCAGCCCAGGTCGGCACACTGAAGACGATCGCCACGAATTTCAGTCTGGCCGATGGCGCTCGCGTCAAGGCGATCGAAGCGACCACCAATCACGACGTGAAGGCGGTTGAATATTTCATCAAGGAATGCATCGGTGCCGATGCCAGTCTGACCAGAGCGAAGGAGTTCGTGCACTTCGCCTGCACCAGCGAGGACATCAACAATCTTGCCTACGCGCTGATGCTGCGCGATGCGCGCGAACAGGTGCTGCTGCCGATGTTCGACACGGTGATCGCTCAGCTGCGCGAGCTAGCGCACGCAAACGCCGCGTTGCCGATGCTTTCGCGCACGCACGGCCAGACCGCATCGCCCAGCACGCTCGGCAAGGAGATCGCAAACGTGGTGGCGCGCCTCGAACGCCAGCGCAAACAACTCGCTGCCGTTGAAATTTCCGGCAAGATCAACGGCGCGGTGGGCAACTACAATGCGCACGCCATCAGCTATCCCGACGTCGACTGGCAAGCTTTCTCACAGCGCTTTGTGCAGGGCCTTGGTCTGGGTTACAACGCGTACACCACCCAGATCGAACCGCACGACGGCATCGCCGAATACTGCGACGCAGTGCGCCGGGCCAACATCATCCTGATCGATCTGGCCCGCGATGTCTGGGGCTACATTTCGCTGGGCTATTTCAAGCAGACACTGAAGGCCGGTGAAGTCGGTTCCTCCACCATGCCGCACAAGGTCAACCCGATCGACTTCGAGAACGCCGAAGGCAACTTCGGCCTCGCCAATGCACTGCTCGGGCATTTTGCCGAAAAACTGCCGGTCAGCCGCTGGCAGCGCGACCTCACCGACTCGACCGTGCTGCGCGCCCTCGGCACCGCGTTCGGCCATACGCTGGTTGCGCTGGAATCGCTGAAAAAAGGCCTCGGCAAGCTCAACGTCAATGCCGACCGTATCGCCGCCGATCTCGATGCAAGCTGGGAAGTGCTGGCCGAAGCCGTGCAGACCGTGATGCGCCGCTACGGGTTGCCCGAACCGTACGAACAGTTGAAAGCATTGACCCGCGGCCACGGCATCACGCGCGAATCGATGCGCGCATTCATTGCCGGCCTGGAGATGCCCGACGAGGCGAAGCAACGACTGCTCGAACTGACCCCGGACAGGTATATCGGCCGGGCCGAATCGCTGGCGAAAGACATCTAGGCAGCACCATCAGATGAAGTTGTTGCTGAATATCGACGTGGACCATCTTGGCCACGCCGAAGCGTTCTACGCCACGGCCTTCGGCTTGCATGTCCATCGCCGGTTCGGCGACCAGGTAATCGAGATGCTCGGCGGCGACGTGCCCATCTATCTGCTGCACAAGCCCGTTGGAAGTCTGGGGGGCGTCGGTCAGACACGTCACTACGCAAGGCACTGGACACCGATGCATTGCGACGTCGTGGTCGATCATCTCGAAACCGCACTGGACCGGGCACTGGCTGCAGGCGCCGTGCAGGAAGGGGCGATCCGCTCAGCTGCCTGGGGCCGCATCGTCCAGCTCGCCGATCCGTTCGGTCACGGCTGGTGCTTGCTGCAGTTCATCGGCAGCGGCTACGACGAGATCCCATCAACGCCCTGATCACTCGATCTCATCGGAACCCTCGTTGACCCCCTCGAACAGGAAGGTCGAAAGGTAGCGTTCGCCAGTATCCGGCAGCATCGCCAGCAAGACCGAGCCTGGCGCTGCGTCAGCCGCCGTTTTCAGCGCCGCGGCCAGCGTGGCGCCGGACGAGATGCCGGTGAAGATGCCTTCCTGCCTGGCCAGCTCACGCGCGGTGTCGCGTGCCAGCACGTCATCGACCAGCACGATTTCGTCGACCACGGCGCGATTGAGCACCGCGGGAACGAAGTCCGGGGTCCAGCCCTGGATCTTGTGCGGTTGCCATTCCTTGCCGGAAAGCAACGCCGCGCCCGCCGGTTCGGTGGCGATGATTTTCACTTCGGGACGGGCCACCTTCAACACTTCGCCGACGCCGGTCAGGGTGCCGCCGGTGCCCCAGCCGGAGACAAAGTAGTCGAGCCGGCGGCCGGCGAAGTCGTGCAGGATTTCCGGCGCGGTGGTCTGCCGGTGGTAAGCCGGATTGGCGGGATTCTCGAACTGGTTAGTGAAGAACCAGCCATGCTTCTGCGCCAGTTCGACGGCCTTCTGCACCATGCCGC
>JBDTZX010000015.1:0-2025 GCA_040004895.1 Rhodanobacter sp.
TTCGAAACAGGACTAAAATGGTGCTGATTCACCCGCGACAGTCTCGGGCAACGTCGGGTCAACGCACAAAAGGCGCAGTGGAACAGACATGATCGATATATCCGAACGTGCGCAACAGCACTTTTTGCGACTTCTTTCACAACAGGGCGGCGACGGGCTCAGCATTCGTCTTCGGGTTACCAATGCAGGTACCTCAGCAGCCAGCTGCGAGCTTGAATTCTGTGAGCAGGCAGATCTCGCCGGCGGAGAATGGACGATCGAATGTACCGGCTTCGACTTTCACATTGACGGCGACAGCGCGCGTTGGCTGGATCGGGCCACCATCGATTTCGAGCCGAACGCCACCGGTGGTCAGCTCAACATCCGTGCGCCCATGATCAAAGGCGATTTGCCTGGTGCGGAAGCGGGGGTGATCGAGCGCGTGCGCTATGTGCTGGACGCGGAAGTGAATCCCAAGCTGGCCTCGCATGGAGGCAGGGTCACGCTGTTGGAAGTCGATGCTGACGGGGCCGTGCTGTTGCAGTTCGGCGGCGGCTGCCATGGCTGCGGGATGGTCGATGTCACCCTCAGGCAAGGCGTGGAAAAGACTTTGCGTGAGCGCGTGCCGGAGATTACTGCGGTAAGGGATGCCACCGATCACGCCGGCGGTGAAAAGCCGTATTACAGCAAACAGGCAGGGAAGTCCGCGATCGGCTGATCCGACAAGGGAGTCAAAAGGCGTGAGCGAGCCTTGGTTGTCTGCAGCCCAGCAAGTCTATTTGCTGCCCTCGGTGTGGCCCTGCAGCGTATCGAGCTTGGTCGGCAAGCTGGAGAAATACGCAGCGACATCCTCGATGTCCTGATCCGACAAGGTGGCTACCATGCCTTTCATGATCGGGTTGTTGCGCTGTCCATCCTTGTACTCGTGCATCACCTGCTGCAAATAGATGTTGTACTGACCCGCGAGGCGAGGATATTGCGGATCGACCGCATTGCCATCGGTACCGTGACAGGCAAAGCAGGTGGCTGCCTTTTGTTTGCCATTCTCGATGTTGCCGCTGGCCAGCAGTGTCGTTGAGGCGGACGCCAGCAATACACCTAGCGAAATCAAAGTAAGCGCACGATTCATGCGAAAAGTCCTTGGCTACTACTTGGCGAGGCTGGAAAGGTAGGCAGCAACATTCTGTATGTCCGTGTCGGACAGACTTTGCGCCTGCGCGCCCATGGTGGGGTGTGCACGTTCGCCGCTTTGATAGCCGTGCAGTGCGTTGATGATGTATTGCTCATTCTGACCGGCGATCTTCGGTACCGGATACTGGGGATAGGCGTTGCTGTAACCGGGAACGCCATGGCAGCCGGCGCAGGTGTAGATCAGTTCGCGGCCGGCACTCTTGTCGCCTTCGGCGTGAGCATCGGCAGTGGCGAACAGAACGGCAGCCACAGCCAATCCAAATAATTGCAATCGAGTCATCGAAATCTTCCCCACAGGGGCGGCGGGTACAGGGTGGATATAAGTCGCGAAGTATAGTCGTTGCGTTCAGGACTGAACAACACTTGCTGCCCGCGTCGCCACTCCACGATCTTGTGGCTGGTACTTCGATCATGCGGAGCGCTTGCGAAGGCGGATGTGCGGCGCTCATTGATGACATCGTGTCCGGTCCGTATAATCCAAGTGTCACATCAGTTTCCCCGGGGGTGTTCTGGCTTCGACGGGGGTAGTGAGATGACTTGGTGCATGCCGAGGGGGCAGCTTTCCTCGTAAATCCAGCAGCAAACTTCTAGTTGCCAACGACGACAACTACGCTCTCGCCGCTTAAGGCGTAAGCCCCGAACCCACTTGTGCTCATGCTTGTCGGTGTAGGGTCATTATCATGAGATCGCCGAACGCTGCCGCCTGGCGGTTCTAGGTCAAATCAATCAGGCTGGTTCCGCGGTGCGCTTTGCCCATCGTGCTTGTCGCGGAACGAGATCGAACGTTGAGCTAAGCATGTAGATCCGGGCGTTGAACGCTCTCGGACGCGGGTTCGACTCCCGCCACCTCCACCA
>JBDTZX010000176.1:0-2021 GCA_040004895.1 Rhodanobacter sp.
CAACTCACTGTCAGGAGACGCGCTCGTGGGCTTTACCGGATTTCTTGCTGTTGGCATCGGTGGCGCCGTCGGCTGCTGGTTGCGCTGGGGTTTGGGCATTCTGTTCAACCCGATGTTTCCCACCGTGCCGCCCGGCACCCTGCTGGCCAATCTCACCGGCGGCTTGATCATGGGTTGCGTGATCGGTGTGTTCGATCATTTCCAGACGCTGTCGCCCGCCTTGAAACTGTTCGTGTTCACCGGCTTCCTCGGCGGGCTCACCACGTTTTCCACCTTCTCGGCCGAGTCCGCCACGCTGCTGCTGCGCCAGCAATACCTGTGGTTCAGCGCACACGTGGCGATGCATGTGGCCGGCTCGCTGGCGATGACCGTGCTCGGCATCACCCTCACCCGCAATCTGCTGCGCCACTGACCGGAGCATCCGCATGAATCAGCCAACCCCGCAGCAGGGCGTGCAGCTCTCGTTCTACTGCCACCTGCGCACCAAACACGGCGGCATGCTGCTGTCCGAGTGGCTGCTGGAGCAGGCCAAAAGCAAGGGTCTCGGCGGCGGCTCGGTGTTCCGCGCCATCGCCGGCTTCGGTCGGCACGGCGTGCTGCACGAGGAACAGTTCTTCGAGCTGGCCGACGACCTGCCGGTGCGCGTGGATTTTCTGCTGCGTGAGGATCAGGCCGACCTGCTGCTGCAACTGGCAGAGGCTGCCGGCATCGATGCAACCTACGCTCGTTCGCAGACACGTTTCGGCAGACTCGGCAAAAGCTGAGCAAAAAAAGGCAGCGACGGTTCGCTGGAGGATCGGTTCGTGGTCAGGGCCTGGCACAACTTCGGCACCGTCTTGCGATCGCGTGCTCAGCGCATGAGCGCGAACTTCGAGGCCGCATGGCCCGCGCCGGCGGCAAACGACGATGGGCGTTTCCAGCGCATGTGGCGCCATGACCTGACCGTCACCGCCGCGATCTTCCACAGCCGGCACGACGAGGTGTGGCAGCTCACGTTGAGCCCGCACGGCGTGGCCGGCGGCTACCGCGTGCCGCGCCAGGTCAGTCATCGTGCGACGTTGCGATCGCGCCGGCGTCGGCGGATAGTTCGGACTTCGTCACGTGCCGGGGAATCGCGATGAGATCCACACTGTTGTGCCTGCTTGCCGTCATCGGCCTCGGCGTCGCTTTCCACGGCGTGGCTGCCGATACCACGCCCGCGCAGTATTTCGACCATGCCGGTCACGATGATGTGCTCAGCGGCGGTGTGAAGATGATTCCGATCACCACGCCCAAAGGCAGCTTCCGCGTCTGGACCAAACGTGTCGGCAACAACCCGAAGCTCGCCGTCCTGCTGCTGCATGGCGGTCCCGGCGCCACGCATGAATACTTCGAGGCATTCGACAGCTACCTCCCTGCCGCCGGCATCGAATACATCTACTACGACCAGCTCGGCTCGGCCTACAGCGACCAGCCGAAAAGTGACTCGTTGTGGACCATCGACCGCTACGTCGACGAAGTGGAACAGGTACGCCAGGCGCTGCACCTGGACAAGAACAACTTCTGCGTGCTCGGCCACTCCTGGGGCGGCGTGCTGGCGATCGAATACGCGCTGAAATACCCGCAGCACCTGAAGTGCCTGGTCATCTCCAACATGATGGATTCCATCCCTGCCTATAACGCCTACGCGAAGAACGTGCTGATGCCGGCGATGGACCCGGCCAAGCTGGCCGAAGTGCAGAAACTGGAAGCCGAACATCACACCAGCGACCCACGCTACATGGCCATCCTCGGCCCGATGCACTACGAGCAACACGTGTTGCGCATGCCCGAAGCACAATGGCCCGAACCCGTCACACGCTCCTTCGGCCACATGAACGAACACATCTACGCACTGATGCAAGGACCCAGCGAACTGGGCGCCAGCGGCCGCCTGCTGAACTGGGATCGCAGCAAGGACCTGCACCGCATCACCGTACCGACCCTGGTGATCGGCGCCCAACACGACACGATGGACCCGAAGTACATGGCCAGCATGGCCA
>JBDTZX010000064.1:0-2012 GCA_040004895.1 Rhodanobacter sp.
CTTTCATGGCAGCGCGAACGGTTCGGTCTCGGAGGAAACATCGATGCATGCACGTCACTGGTTGTCCGGATGCCTGTCGATACTGTCATTGCTGCTTGGCGGCTGTGCCGCGCGCGGCGATGCGACCCGGCCGATACCCACCGCGCTGATCCACGCATCGCAGCCTGCGCGACGCGTGGTGGTGGTGCTGCCCGGGCGCGGCGACGACCTGACCGGGCTGCAGAGGCAACATGCTGCGCAAATCATCCAGCGCGAATGGCCGGATGCCGACGTGGTACTGACCGGCCTCACGATGGCCTACTACAAGAGTGGTGTTGCCACGCGCCGGCTGCACGACGAGGTGATCGCGCCGTTGCAGAAGCGCCATGCGCAGGTATGGCTCGCCGGCATCTCGATGGGCGGCATGGGTGTGCTGATGTATGACCGCGACTATCCCGGTCAGGTGGATGGCATGCTGTTGCTGTCGCCCTATCTCGGTGAAGCGGACATACCCCGGGAAATCCGCGCAGCCGGCGGACTGGCCACCTGGCGGCCAGGTCCGGTGCAGCCGGTGGGCCCAGCCACCTATACACGCGAGTTGTGGCGCTACCTGCGGCAGTGGTCGAGCGAACCTGCGCGAACGCGTTCGGTATGGCTGGCCTACGGCGCCGACGAGCGTCTGCGCGCACCGATCGAACTGATGAGCCCGCAGCTGCCCGCCGGCCACGTGCACATGCTGCCTGGCCATCACAACTGGACGCTGTGGCGCGTGGCCATGGGCGACCTGCTGCGTGCAGCCCATCCGGCTGTACAAGAAAAATAGCTTGCAATCCAATAGTGCGCTATGTATATTTTCGACCCATGGCCAGCGCACGCACATCGACAACTCCCGTCACCACACCCAAGCTGGATGCGCAACTTTGCTTTGCGCTCTACGCCGCCGGGTTGGCGATGAACAAGGTCTACCGCAAGATGCTCAAGCCGCTGGACATCACCTACCCGCAATACCTGGTGATGATGGTGCTGTGGGAAAGTGAAGGCCTCAGCGTGTCGGAAATCGGCGCGCGGCTGTTTCTCGACTCCGCCACGCTGACCCCGCTGCTCAAGCGGCTGGATCGCGTAGGGCTGGTGACGCGGTTGCGTTCGCGCGACGACGAGCGGCACGTGGTGATCACGCTCACCGCGCGCGGCACGGCACTCAAGGGCAAGGCAGGAAAGGTGCAGGAGTCGGTGTTCTGCGCCACCCGGTGCACGCCGAGCGAATTGAAGCGCCTGAAAAACGAACTGCACGACCTGCGCAACCGGTTGTCCAGCGAAAATTGACTTTTTTGATCGAAAACATCGCGCGCTATTCAGTAGCTTGATACTTTAATATTGAACAACCCATCCTGACGGAGAAACATCATGTCCATCGAAAAAGTACTGTATCGCTCCAAGGTCACGTCCACCGGCGGTCGCGACGGCCGTTCGGTCTCTTCGGACAACGTGCTCGATATCAAGCTGAGCACGCCGAAGGAGCTCGGTGGCGCCGGCGGCATTGGCACCAATCCGGAGCAACTGTTCGCCGCCGGCTATTCCGCGTGCTTTCTCGGTGCAATGCAGTATGTGGCCTCGCAGGAAAAACTGAAGCTGCCGACGAATACCCAGGTGACCGGTGAGGTTGGCATCGGCCCGATTGCCACCGGCTTCGGCATCGAGGTCGAACTGACCATCTCGATCCCCGGCATGCCCCGCACCGATGCCGAGTCATTGGTGCAGAAGGCGCATATCGTGTGCCCCTACTCCAACGCCACCCGCAACAACATCGACGTCAAGCTCACCATCGTCTGAGTTCGACGATCGCGCGGAGAAGGACGGTGTTCATCGGGACCGCCGTCCTTTTCCAGGACCGGCTGTCTTGCTTTCAACGTGAATGTCGCGCGGCATGCGCCTTTAGTCCTGCGATGATCCGTTGCTACTTCGACTTGTCCAGCGGACTCGGCGCGCAGCCCTGCTTCTGCACGGTGTAACTGACGCTGGCGATGCGCCAGCCG
>JBDTZX010000538.1:0-2009 GCA_040004895.1 Rhodanobacter sp.
CCCATGATGCCGATGATCTGCAGCGCTTCGTGGCACAGCCGCGGCGCCATTTCGGAGCAGGCCATCTTGAGCTGGTTCATCTTCAGCGCCCAGCCCATGGTGCCGAGCGCTTCGCGCGCGGCCTTGTCGTCGTCCGCGGTCATTTCGTCGAACTCGATTGCGCACGCTTCCCAGTTGTTGCGCATCGCCTGCAGCTCGACATGCGCGCGCGCAAGCCGGACGGCATTGGGCGGCACGCTGCCGGGATTCTTGCGCGCACCCGCGCGCACGAAGGCAGCCGCGCGGCCGATCGCGTCCGCTGCGATGCCCGACCACAACGCCGACCAGAGGATGTGCGAGTACGGCACCATCGTCTGCGCGGAGGAATCGGCATACGGTCCCGGCAGGATCTGCACGGCGGCCCCATGACCGGCAAATTTCGCGCCCGGGCTGCAGGTGCCGCGCATGCCGAGCGTGTCCCAGGTTCCGGTTTGCGCAAGCGTGTAGTCGCCCTTTTCGAACAGCACCAGCACCTGGTCGCTGGCCGCCGCGTCGGGGCCGCGCCGACAGGTCACGAGTTGCGCATCGGCATGCGCACCGTAGGAAACCGTGGTGGCATCCTTTTCGAGCGACATGCGATCGCCATCCACCGCAACGGCACATACGCTCGATCGGGTATCGCCGAAGGTGCCGTTTTCGGAGGTGATGGAAGCGACCACTTCCTGGCGCTCGACCAGGTTCTCGCGCAGGTAGCGCTCGAAGAATGCGTTGCCCTGCCCGTGGCGGGCGATGCAGGCCACCTGGATGTGATGCATCGCCAGCACCATGCCGGACGAACCGCATCCCTGCGCCAGTGCGGCGCACTGGGCGCCAAGCTCAAGCATGCCTGCGCCGGCACCGCCGTAGGCCGCTGGCACGGCGGCCGACAGCAGCCCGGCCTGCTTCAGCGCGTCGAAGGTTTCGCGTGGAAAGCGGCTCTTCGAATCGACGTCGACCGCGTGCATCGCGGCCACCTCGCTTGCGACGACTGCCGTGCGGGCCAGCAACGTGCTTTTCTTGATGGCTGAACGAGCGGTCATGGGAGTTGTTTCTCGCAGGTACAACAGCGATTTTCGGGCGAATTCAAGTCTTTCCCCAGCAGCAGAGCAGCAAGGTGCTCATGTGGCTGGCAAAGCTTGTTCGATTTCAGGTTTCAAAGCAATCACGGCAACATCGGTCGAAGGATCTATCACCGGGCATCGCGCCGGACTGCTTCAGGCCGCGGCACTACTTACATGGCCGGTCGCCATGTCACGGTATGAAGCGGTCCGGCGCAGATGATCAGGCATAGATCCTTGGCTAGAGCCAGCGACCGTAGCGACGCATATAGATCAACTTCATCAACTGGGTCAGCACGCAGTAGCTCACCAGGGTCAGCGCCAGCCACGCGAAGTACACCGGCGGCAGCGGCACCATGCCGATCTTCGTACCCAGTGCGCTGAACGGAATCAGCATGCCGACGACGATGATGGCGAGGGTCAGCCCGAGTACCGGCGCGGCGGCGACGCTCTGCACGAACGGCACGCGCCGCGTGCGTATCATGTGCACGATCAGCGTCTGCGACAGCAGGCCCTCGATGAACCAGCCGGACTGGAACAGCGACTGCCGCGCCGGCGTATTCGCGCCGAAGTAATGCCACATCAGCCAGAACGTGGTGATGTCGAAGATCGAGCTGACCGGACCAATCCACACCATGAAACGCGCGATGTCGCCCGCGTCCCACTTGCGCGGCTTGCTGAGGTATTCCTCGTCCATGCGGTCGAAGGGAATCGACAGCTGGGAGATGTCGTAAAGCAGGTTCTGCACCAGGATCTGCAGCGGCAGCATCGGCAGGAACGGCAGGAACGCGCTGGCCACCAGCACGCTGAACACGTTGCCGAAGTTGGAGCTGGCGGTCATCTTGATGTACTTCATGATGTTGCCGAACGTGATGCGCCCTTCCAGCACGCCCTCCTCCAGCACCATCAGGTTTTTCTCCAGCAGGATGATGT
>JBDTZX010000111.1:0-6627 GCA_040004895.1 Rhodanobacter sp.
GCGACGATCCACGCCGAGGTGATCGGCTTCGGCTGCAATTCCGATGGCAGCCACATCACCCAGCCGACCCGCGAGACGATGGCGGTGGCGATGCAGTGGGCGCTGAACGATGCGAAGCTTTTGCCGGAAGCCGTCGGCTACGTCAGCGCGCACGGCACCGCCACCGATCGCGGCGACGTGGCCGAAAGCCATGCCACCGCGGCGGTGCTTGGTGCACGCGTGCCGATCAGTTCGATGAAGAGTTACGTGGGTCACACGCTCGGCGCGTGCGGCGCGCTGGAAGCGTGGTGGGCGATTCGCATGATGCAGGGCGGCTGGTTCGCGCCGACGATCAACCTGCACGATCCCGATCCGGAATGCGCCGAGCTCGACTACATCACCGGCGACGGCCGCCGCATCGACACCGACTGCGTGATGAGCAACAACTTCGCCTTCGGCGGCATCAACACCTCGCTGATCTTTCGGGCCTGCGACTGATGTCGAACCGCATGCTCGATGCGCGCGGACTGCCACGGGTGGTGGTGACCGGCATGGGTGTGATCAGCTGTCTCGGCAACGGCCGCGCAGCGATGCTCGATTCGCTGCGCCATGATCGCAGCGGCCTGCGCGCGATGGACACGTTCGCGCAACGCGGACTCAACGCGCTCGTCGGTGGCCCGGTGGACATCAGCGCACTGGCGGAACCGCCGCGCCGGCTGCGGCGTTTTTTCGCCGAGCCGGCCCTGTATGCGTGGCATGCGATGAACGAGGCGATCGAACAGGCGGGATTGTCGGCTGCAGCGCTGCAGGCCGATGACTGCGGGCTGGTGATCGGCGGCGGCGCCTCGTTGAACGAGTACGAATCCGGCTTGAATGCGCTGCGCCACAAGGGCGTCGGCCGGCTGTCGCCCTTCTTCGTGTCGCGCGGAATGAGCAGCGCGCTGTCGGCCGGCCTGGCCTATGCGTTCGGCATCCGCGGCGTCGCGCTGACGGTGAGTTCGGCCTGCACCAGCGCGTCGCTGGCGATCGGTCACGCGATGGAACTGATCCAGCTCGGCCGGCAGCAACTGGTACTCACCGGCGGCAGTGACGAACTGTTCGAAGGCACCGCCACCTGGTTCGATGCGACCGGTGCGTTGTCCGCGGCCAGCGACGCGCAACCGCAACAGGCCTCGCGACCGTACGATCGCAACCGCGACGGCTTCGTGCTGGCGGCCGGTGCCGGCGTGCTGGTGCTGGAATCGCTGGCGCACGCCAGCGAACGCGGGGCCAGCGTACTGGCCGAGCTGACCGGCTACGGCGCCAGCACCGACCCGGCCGGCATGGTCGGCCCGGGCACCGATGGCATTGCCCGTGCGCTGCGCCAGACCCTCGACCAGGCCGGCAGCCTGCCCGACTACATCAACACCCACGCCTGCTCCACCGAGCTGGGTGACCTGCACGAATGGCTGGCGATCGAATCGGTGTTTGCCGCGCGCCACGCGCCGGTGCCGCCGCTGTCGTCGATCAAGGGGCTGAGCGGACATGCGCCCGGCGCGGCCGGTGCACTGGACGCGATCGCCAGCCTGCTGATGATGCAGCACGAATTCATCGCTGCCGGCAGTCCGGTGCTGACCGCCGACCCCGCGTTCGCCGCGATGCCGCGGGTCACCCAGACGCACGCGCGACGCTTCGACAGCGTGCTGTCCAGCAGTTTCGGATTTGGCGGCAGTTGCGCCGCGCTGATGTTCCGTCGCCACCAGGAAATCTCCCGGTGATCGCGTTCCGCATCGAGCAATGGCGCGCGTGGGCACCGGGGCTGGAAACGCCGGATGCCTGGCAGGCCTGGGCACAGGCACCGGTGGTCGTGCCTGACCGGCAGGAACAGCCCGAATGCCTGGCATTGCCGCCGATGCAGCGGCGCCGATTGAGCCGGCTGGCGCGCATGACGATGGAGGTGGCTTCGCCGCTCTGCGGCGACAACGAGCAGCTGCCGTTCGTGTTCGCCTCGCGCCACGGCGAAACCACGCGCACGTTCGCGCTGCTCGCCGACGTGACCGACGGACAGCCGCTGTCGCCGACCCAGTTCGGACTGGCCGTGCACAATGGAATCGCCGGACAGTGGTCGATCCTGCGCGGCCAGCGCGGCGAGTCGGTGGCGATTGCCGGCGAAGCCGACACCTTCGAGCACGCGCTGCTGGAAGCTGCGGCACTGCTCGCTGCCGGCGCATCCAGCGTGCTGGCAGTGATCGCCGAGGAGATGCCGCCGCCGGCCTATACCGGATGGATCGACGACGTGCCGTTCTCGTATGCCGTGGCGCTGCGACTGGGTCGTGCCGATTCTGCCGAGCCCCGTTCAAACGACCACGGCTGGACGTTGCGCCTGGAACGGCACGACGGAGATGTTGCCCGCTGCGCCTGGCCGCACGCGCTCGACTTTCTGCGCGCGCTGCAGCGCGGCGAACAAACCCTGCAGCACACGTGGAAGACACGGCGATGGACCTGGCAGCGCGCCCGCTGACCCACCGCCGCGACGCGTGGCTGTGGCGATTGTTCGCCACCGGCGCCAGCTTCGTGATGTTCGGCATCGGCGGGCTGATCCTGCGCGTGCTGATCCTGCCGCTGTTCGCGCTGCTGCCCGGCGGCGTGCTGGCGCGGCGACGGCGCGCACGTGCGGCGATCAGCCGTGCGTTCTATCTGCACATGCAGTTCATGTACCGTACGCGCGTGCTCGATTTCCGCATCGACGGCGTCGAGCGGCTGGGCCAGCCCGGCCAGATCATCATCGCCAACCATCCGTCGCTGATCGACGTGATCTTCCTGATCGCGCAGATGCGCGATACCAATTGCGTGGTCAAGGCCAGCCTGTGGAACAACCCGTTCATGCACGGCGCGGTGCGCGCGGCGCAATACATCAGCAACAATGGCAACCCGGAAATGCTTGAACAGGCGGCCGACGTGCTGCGCGAAGGTCAGACCCTGGTGATGTTTCCCGAAGGCACGCGCACCACGCCCGGTTGCGCGCCGGTATTCCATCGCGGTGCGGCGGCCATCGCCCTGCGCGGCGCGCGTACGATCACGCCGGTGTTCATCTCGGTCACGCCGACCACGCTGACCAAGGCCGAGCCGTGGTACCGCATTCCGGATCGACGGGTGATGGTGCTGCTGCGCGTGGGCGACGACATCGATCCGGCCGCGTTCAACAATGCACCGATGCCGATCGCCTCGCGCCGGCTGAACAAGCATCTGCATCAACTTTTTCTCGAGGAGCTCGACGCACCGTGAATACATCCGACAACGCGACCACCGGACCTGCGGCCGGCCAGCATGCCGCTTTGGAGCAGGAGATCGCCCAGCTGATCATCGACACGCTGAACCTGGAACACCTGAGCGCCGCCGACATCCCCGCGGAGCAGCCGCTGTTCGGCGACGGCCTCGGGCTGGATTCGGTGGACGCCCTGGAACTGGCGCTGGCCTTGCAGAAGCACTACGCGATCCGGATCGAATCGGACGTCAAGGAATCGCGCCGGCACTTCGCCACCGTCGCCAGCCTCGCCGCGTTCGTGGAAGCACAGCGGGCCGCATGCGCCGATTGATCCCCATTCTGCTGCCGCTGGTCGGCTTGCTGTATCCGTTCGTCGTCTACTTCGGCATGGAGAAGGTATCGCCGCCGGTCTTCGCGCTGGCGCTCGGCGCGATCTGGCTGATTCGCGCGCCCAGCCTGTTGCGTCAGCCGGGTGGACGCTGGATGGTCGGCGCCGCGCTGGTCTACTGCGCGCTGCTCGCGTTCACTGGCGCATCGATGCTGCTGCGCTGGTACCCGGTGCTGATCAGCGCATTGCTGCTGGTGGCGTTCGGCCTCAGCCTGATCTACGGGCCGCCGTTCGTCGAACGCATCGCGCGCATGCGCGAGCCGAACCTGCCGCCGGCGGCCGTGCGCTACACGCGCGCGGTGACCTGGATGTGGGTGGGTTTCTTCGCGTTCAACGGCAGCATGTCGGTGCTGCTGTCGCTGTGGGCGCCGCTGTCGTGGTGGACGCTGTACAACGGCCTGATCGCCTATCTGATCATGGGCGCGCTGTTCGCCGGCGAGTGGCTGTTGCGTCAACGACTGCGCCGGAGTTTCGCGTGAGCGTGCCGGTCGAACTCTCCGCCGGTCTGGACGGCCATCCCTGGCTGGCCGAAGTGCATGCCGGGACGACCGGTGCCCTGCTGCTGCTGAATGCGTCCGGCCACGCGGCGCTGCGCCGGCAGGGACGACGCTCGCTGCTGACACAATTGCAGATGCATCTCGCCAGCCAGGCGATCAACGCGCCGCCCCATCTGCGCCTGCTCGACGCCGCCCCGGGCGAACTCGCCACCGCAACGATCGACCGGATGCTGGAAGCGCCACGACCCGATCGCGTGACCACGCTGGCCGAACGGGAGCAGGACGGCTGCTGGAAACTCGAACTGGTACTGCCGCTGGAACTGATCCACTTCGACGGGCATTTCCCGCAGGCGCCGGTGCTGCCCGGTGTGTTGCAGGTGGCTTGGGCGCTGGCGCTGGCGGCGCCGCGCCTGGGCACGTCGCTCGATTGCCGCGAGATGGAAGCGCTGAAATTCCAGCACCTGCTGCATCCCGGCGACCACGTCGAACTGACGCTTTATTTCGATGCCGAACAGATCGCCGGCGGACGCGGCAAGCTGCATTTCGCCTATCACCTGGACGGCGCGCATTGCTCCTCCGGCCGCTTGCTGGTGGGACGTGCGCATGGCTGACAACGGCCCGCGCGGGCAACACTGGGCGGCGCAGAAGGAGCGCGGCAGTTTTACCCTGATGCGCTTGACCGCGTTCGCCCTGCGCGTGCTCGGACGACGCACGATGACTCCGGTGCTGTATCTGATCGTGCTGTACTTCTTCATCTTCGGGCGCCGCGCGCGACGCAATGTACGCCAGTACCAGAATTATCTTGCCGCGTGGAGCGGACGGCCCGAGCTGCGTCCGCACCTGCGCAGCGTGTTCGGGCAATTCATGGCCTTCGGTGGCAGCCTGCTGGACCGGCTTGAAGTGTGGCGCGGCAAGCTGCTGCTCAGCGACGTGACCCTGCACGATCCGCTCGGTGTACGCGAGCGACTGATGAAGAGCCAGCAAAGCGGTCGCGGCGAAATCCTGATCGGCACGCATCTGGGCAATCTCGACGTCTGCCGCGCGCTGGCCGAACTCGGCGAGCAGGTGCCGCTGAACGTGCTGGTGCACACCAGCCACGTGGCTCACTTCAACCGCCTGCAGGGGGAAGCCGGCGACCAGCAGCTGCACTTGATGCAGGTGAGCGAGATGGATGCCGCGCTGATGCTGGAACTGTCGCGGCGACTGGACCGCGGCGAATGGCTGGCGATCGCCGGTGATCGCGTGCCGCTGCGCGATGGTCGCCGCGTGGTGGTGGATTTTCTCGGCCATCCCGCCGCGTTTCCGCAGGGGCCGTGGCTGCTGGCAGGACTGCTGCGCTGCCCGGTGAACCTGATGTGCTGCCTGAAGATCAACGGTCGCTACCAGATCCACCTCGAACCGTTCATCGATGCGCCGGTGTGGGAACGCAGCCAGCGCGAGGGGATGATACGCAGCTGGGTGCAGCGCTACGCCGAGCGGCTCGGACAGCAATGCCTGCTCGCGCCGCAGCAGTGGTTCAACTTCCATTCCTACTGGGAATCCACCGATCCATCCCCCGTGTCAGGAGAATCCGATGCGCACCCGCGGCGTGCTGCACCATGACACCGAGGTGACCGTGCCGTTCTTCGACGTCGATTCGATGAACGTGGTCTGGCACGGACACTACGTGAAATACCTGGAGATCGCGCGCTGCGCGCTGCTCGAACGCGTCGGCCATACCTATGCACAGATGCGCGACACCGGCTACGTGTGGCCGGTGATCGACCTGCAGCTGCGCTACGTGCAGGCGGCGCGTTTCGGCCAGCAGCTGCGCGTGCGTGCAGAGCTGGTGGAATGGCGCAACCGCCTGAAGATCCACTACCTGATCAGCGACGCGGAATCCGGCCAGCGACTGACTCGCGCCAGTACCGTGCAGGTGGCGGTGACCCTGGCCGACGGCGTGATGCAGCTGGCTTCGCCGCAGGTCATGATCGACGCGATCGAGAGCCATCTCGCATGAATTCCACTCGCCACCGTCCTTTTGCATGATCATCATCCAATGAACTACGCCAGCCCCACCTATGTCGAGGAAACCCGCATCGGTTTCCGTTTCCTCAGCAGCTTCGTCTGGCAGCATCACGTACTGCGCGTGGCGATCAACGATCTGCAGCGGCTGGTCGGCGAGCCGCTGCCGCAGGGCGGCGTGCTGCTGGATGTCGGCTGCGGCCAGGGCAAATCGTTCCGGCTGCTGCACGAGGCGTTCCAGCCGCAACGGCTGATCGGGCTGGATGCGGATCCGCACAGTCTGGAGCTCTCGCGCGGCGAAGCCGAACGCGAGCAGATCAAGGCGGAGCTGATTGCCGGCGACTGCGCGCAGATCACCCTGCCCGATGCCAGCGTCGACATCGTGTTCTGCCACCAGACCTTCCATCACCTGGTCGAACAGGAGCGCGCGCTGGCCGAATTCTGGCGCGTGCTGAAACCCGGCGGCCTGCTGCTGTTCGCCGAATCGACCAAGGCGTATATCGACAGCTGGGTGA
>JBDTZX010000431.1:0-1997 GCA_040004895.1 Rhodanobacter sp.
TTCTGCAACGGCATCCTCAAGCACGGCAACGAAGAGCAGAAGCAGAAATTCGTGCGCGCCATCGCCACCGGCGAGGCGATCGGCGCGTATGCGCTGACCGAGCCGCAATCGGGCTCCGACGCATCGGCGATGCACACCCGCGCCACCAAGAACGCGAACGGCGACTGGGTGATCAACGGCAAGAAGAGCTGGATCACTTCCGGACCGGTGGCGCGCTACATCGTGCTGTTCGCGATCTCCACGCCGGGCATCGGCGCCAAGGGCGTGTCGGCGTTCATCGTCGACACGCAACTGCCCGGGTTCCATGCCGGCAAGTCCGAGCCGAAGCTGGGCATCCGCGCTTCGGCCACCTGTGAGATCGAGTTCGCCGATTACATCTGCCCGAAGGAAAACCTGCTGGGCGCGGAGGGCAAGGGATTCTCGATCGCGATGGGTGTGCTGGATGCCGGCCGCATCGGCATTGCGTCGCAGGCCGTCGGCATCGCCCGCGCCGCCTATGAGGCCAGTTTGCAGTGGGTGCGCGACCGCAAGGCCTTTGGCCATCCGATCGGCACGTTCCAGATGACCCAGTCGAAGATCGCCGACATGAAATGCAAGCTCGACGCGGCGATGTTGCTGACCCTGCGTGCGGCATGGACCAAGGGCGAGGCGGAGAAGAACGGTGGCCGCTTTGGCACCGAGGCGGCGGTGGCCAAGCTGGTGTCGTCGGAAGCGGCGATGTGGATTGCCCATCAGGCGGTGCAGATCCACGGCGGCATGGGTTACTCGAAGGAAATGCCGATCGAGCGCTTCTTCCGCGACGCCAAGATCACCGAGATCTACGAAGGCACCAGCGAGATCCAGCGGCTGGTGATCGCGCGGGCGGAAACCGGCCTGCGCTAGCGCGCCTGGTTTGTCCGCCGCTCAAACCGCCAGATCGGGAAACCAGCGGCGCAGGTGACGCTTGAGGCGCAGTGCCGGCGCTTCCACCAAATGCCAGGAACACCACGCAAGCAGCATGGTGGCGATCGTGGCAGCGGCGAGCGTACCAAGTAGCGGTGGTGTTGTTCCCGGCCAGTAGCGCACGGTCAGTTGCTGCACGAAATACGCATACAGATAGATGCCGTATGACAGGTCTCCGTAACGACCTGCAGAACGCAGGACCGTTGTGCTTCGAACGCCGACGAGCAAGGTCAGCGGCGCGATCACCGCCCATTCGCCCAGACGGGGTTGATCGAAAACAAACGACGCGGCGATGCAGACCACGAAAGCGCACGCCAGCGGAATGGCCGTGCGGCGCAATGCGTCACGGTACTGACGAACGCAGAGGCCGGTCATGAAGCATGCGATGTAGAAGAACGAGATGTTGTCGAATGCATCCGCTCTGGAATGACCCGGCAAGGTCTTGACATACATCACCACCACGATGGCCATTGCCGCCACGGACAGCAGCCGGCGACGCAGGCCGATCGCGCCGAGAATCGCCAGATAGACATAGCATTTCGCCTCCACCGGTATCGTCCACCAGCTGCCGTTGACGGCAGACAGCGAGGCATTCGCGGGAATCACGTCGAACACGCCAGGCAGTCGATACGTCGTCCGGAACTGGGTATTGGCGATGAGGAACTTGCGCGTGGCGCTGCCGAAATAGTCGTGCAGGGGAAGCGTGGTAACGGCCGTGGCCGCCAGCACGAGCACCACCGTGGCGATGGCGAGCGCCGGCCATATTCGCAACATCCGGCGCAATGCGAAGCGCATGAGATGCGGATCGCGATACCAGCTTTCAGCAACCAGGTATCCGCTGACGACGAAGAACATCATCACCGCGATCACGCCCAGCGAATCGCCGGCCGGAGCCGGCTCTGGCCGCCCCAGGAAGACAAACTGGTGCGAGAACAGCACCAGCAGTGCAGCGAACAGTCTTAGGCCATCGAAGTTGTTGGACTGTCGATGTTCCTGGCGTGGCAGTGTTTCACTCATGGCTGATGAACGGCGCGAAGGGCGGCGAGTCGATGTCG
>JBDTZX010000438.1:0-1995 GCA_040004895.1 Rhodanobacter sp.
TCGGGCTGGATCGAGGCCAGCTCCCGCGAGGTGGCGATGGCAAGCCGGCGTACGGCAAGCGGGTGGGACATGGCGACATCTCCTGCAATCGGAAAGGGCGCCCTTGCAATGGAATCGCCAGCCGAGCGTGGCGGACTGGAGTCCGCTGCAGCACCCCTCGACAGCGACGACGCAGTGACTTCGGCTGCGTCGAACACGGGCAGTCTTCCGGCGTGACGGGCGCTTGTCAATTTGCAGGATGGCATGTGTGGCATGCGCGACCGCGAAGCGAGCCATGCCACACGGGACTGGCCGAACCACCGTCCACAATGGCAAGGTAGCCGCCATGCTGACCGAACCTGCCAATGCCTATGCCCGTCGCCTGAACACCTGGGACGCCGCGATGATCGTCATCGGCGGCGTGATCGGGGCAGGCATCTTCATCACGCCAGCCACGGTGGCGCAGAACACCTCGTCGGGCACGCAGGTGCTGGTGCTGTGGGCGATCGGCGGCCTGCTGACGCTGGCCGGGGTGCTCTGCTACGCCGAACTCGGCGCACGCCGGCCGCAGGCGGGTGGCATCTATGTGTATCTGCGCGAGGCCTTCGGGCTGCTGCCGGCGTTCCTGTTCGGCTGGACCATGGCGCTGATCAACTATCCCGGCAGCGTGGCGGCGGTGGCGACCAAGTTCGCGGTTTATTTCTGCCGGGCGCTGGGCTTGAGCCGGCTCAACGAATTGCCGGTGGCGGTCGGTGCCATCGTGTTCATCGTCGGCATCAACCTGTTCGGCATCCGCGCCGGAGCGTGGATGCAGAACATCTTCACGGTACTGAAGGTGGCGGCGATCGCGCTGCTGGTGGTGACCGGCCTGATCGTGGCGCACAACCATCTCGGTCTCGTGCTGGTGCCGGAGGTTGCGCATCCGGTGTCGTCTTGGGCGTTCGCCGGAGCCTTGCTGCCGGTGCTGTTTGCCTATGGCGGCTTTCATTACCTCAACGATCTCGCCGGCGAAGTGCGCAACCCGCAGCGCACGCTGCCACGCGCGCTCGGCATGGGCATGGTCGGCGTGGTGGTCTGCTACCTGCTGGTCAACCTTGCCTACCTGGGCGGGCTTGGTCACGCCGGTCTCGCCGCCAGCCTGGCACCGGCGTCGGATCTGATGCAGTTGCTGTTCGGCGCGCATGGCGCCACCGTGATCGAGATCGGCATCGCCTGTTCGACGTTCGGCTATTGCAGCATCGCGATCGCCGGTGGCGCGCGAGTGCTGCAGACGATGGGTGCGGATGGCGTGTTCTTCCGCGCGACCGCCCGCGTCGATGCGCGCACGCGCGCGCCACAGATCGCGCTGGTGGTGCTGGGTGGCTGGGCGGTGGTGCTGACGCTGTCGGGTACCTTCAACCAGCTGCTCAACTACACCACCGTGGGCGAATGGCTGGGCCACGTGTTCGGCATCGCCACGTTGTTCTGGTATCGCCGGCATTTCATCGACCAGCCGTCACCGTATCGCGTGCCGTTCTATCCGCTGCTGCCGCTGGTGTTCGTGATCACCGTGTTCGGCGTGATTGTGGCCAGTGCCATCCATGATCCCGGCGACGCCGGCATGAGTCTTGCGATCATCGCGCTGGGCGTGCCGGTGTACTACGGCTGGCGTGCATGGTCGCGAAGGCGCGCGCCGTAGACTGCGCTTGAAAAACGATCGGGCTTTTATCCGCGCTCAGGCCATTGCCGGAAGATCACGCATACGGTGGTGCTGTCGACCACGGCAAATTCCCTGGCGCCCCACGGCTTCAGGGTGACGGTCTTGCCGTTGGGATGCAGCAGTTGCGGCGCCCGCGTCGAGATCTCCCGGTACAGCTCATCGATGTGGTCGGTGTCGATGGAAAGTTCGGGCCGGTCCTTCGCGGCGTACTCCGGACTCTGCACGATATAGGCCTTGGCACCGTCGCGCTCCACCACCGCCAGATCGGCGTCCTGGTACATGACCTTGAAGCCGAGGCCATCCACGAACAGCTCCAG
>JBDTZX010000272.1:0-1991 GCA_040004895.1 Rhodanobacter sp.
AGACTGCAGCAAGTCACGGCGCCCTCGGCCTTCTGCAACTCGGAAACGTCCACCGTGACAAGCTTGAACCCGGCGGCCAGCAGGCGATCCCGTGTGCGCGGGAAGTTGGCTGGCATCAGCAGACCGTCGTCGACACGTACCACGTTGGCGGCATGCGGCTCGGCCGGATCGACTTCGATGATCCGGTAACCGGCGAACGGCTCGCGATCCACCCACTCCGGTTGCAACAGCAGCGCATCGTCCGCCAGCTGAGTCACCGCGGATTTCAGATGCAGGCAGCCGCGCGTGGTCACACCTTGCACGGTGTAGCCATGTGGCGCCAGCAACTCGCGCAATTGCACGATGCCTGCGGGATTGCTGCGTTCCGATTCGCCGACGTACAGCGCATGACCCAGCCGTAAGGCGTCGCCACCATCGATGGTGCCGGGTGCCTCGATGAACGCCAGCGGCCGATGGGCCTTCAATGCTTCGGCGACGCTCGCCACTTCGGAGCGACGTGACAACGCTCCCGGCCGCGTCATCACGGCCAGCTCGTCCAGCACGATCGCCACGTCCTCGACGAACACGGAATCGGGCAGATCGGGTTCGGCCGGCAAAGTCAGTACGCGACAGCCCAGCACTTCCAGTGCGCGCCGATAGTCGCGGTGCTGCGCGCCGGCCCGTGCGATGTCGATCGGCTCGCGCGCAACAAATGACAACTCGCACTCAGCGAGCGCAGGACTGACCTCACGGGTGATCGCGGTCCACATGGTGGTCTTCATTCGAAGGCGGATGCCGGGCTTGCCATGCTGCCAGCGCGCGCCGGTAGTGTTCAAGCGCTTCTTCATGCACATCGAAGACACAGCGTGCGCAGCCTTCGCCACAGCAGTCGCCAGCGTCCGGTTCGAGCGGACGCGACGGTGGCGGATCGATGGCGTCATCGTTCATGCTCGGAGCGCCTCAACGCGTGCGGCGTTCACGGCCATCGGGCCATGAACGCCACCCATCACTGCATGTCCGGCTTACTTCGGCTTGCGGAAGCGATAGGCGAACTGGTCGGTATGACCGCGGATCGACTTGTCGAAGACCTTGATGGTGTGCGGGTCTTTCGGGTTGCGCAGCACGTTGCTCTCGCCGTCGAAGACAAAGCCGGCGGCCACGACCTGCTTCTTGACGATGGCCGGGTCGATGCGATGCAGTGTGTCGGTATCGGTCATGCCAGTGCCGGTTGGTGCCACGTGATCGACGATCACCCACAGCCCACCGGGCTTCAACGCATCGAACACCTGCTTGTTGAGTACCGCCGGATCCTCGCTGCCCATGAACTTGTCCGGATAATCGTGGTAGTTCTGCGAGGTGAACACCACGTCGACCGGCTCGGGCGCACTCAGCTGATTGGCCGCCTGGGTCAGCACGCTGACGTTGGAATAGTGCGGATCCGCGGCAAGCTTGCTCGAGCCGGCGACATCGTCCACGTCCTCTTTCGCATATTCGTTCGGCCACACCGTGTAGACATGGCCCTGCGGCCCGACGATGGCGCTGAATACGCGGGTGAAATAACCGCTGCCGGGAATCAGCTCCAGCACTTTCTGACCTGGCCTGACCTCGGCGAACATCATCAGCGCGGCCACCTTGCGGCGGGCGTCATTGGTCTTGTCGGTCTGGCGGGCCGGGTCGTTCACGGCCTTGGCCACCACGGCGGATACGGCCCCGCTGTGCAGGTTGGAGATGCCGGCGAACGCGGCGGAAGGAAGTGCGAGGGCGATCCATACGGCGAGGAAAGTCGGATGCATGACGGTCGGGCGCATGTTGATACTCCGCGGTGGGGAAACGATCGTGGATTGTGCGCCCAATACCAGCCTTTGTGCTGTGCCTGATGGCACGGATGGCGGTGGCCGTTGTGACCTGTTGCTCGCGTTGCATCGCACCGCTTTTTCAAACGGGACAACAGGGTGGTCGGACTGGTAGAACGGTCACGGGTTTCACCGAAAAGCGGAATCGCCCGATGCCGT
>JBDTZX010000311.1:0-22082 GCA_040004895.1 Rhodanobacter sp.
ACATTGGCGCTGCCGGAAAACGTCTTCGATACATCCAGGCGCATGCGCAGGATGCGGCCGTTCGGCAGCCACAGATAGGTCTGTGAATTGATCGCCAGCATCGTGGATCGTGCGCCGCTGCCGAGACCATCGCCCGGCCTGTCACCGAGTCTCTCGTACCGGCCGCTCGGCAGGGATTCCTGCAGCTGGACGGCGATCGTCGGCAGCCAGCTGCCTTCGTGGAATTCGCGCAGCCGATATTGCGCTTCGACGCCGAGGTCGCCGACGCCGACGCCGGAACGGCCCGACCCGTTGCGCGCCCGGTTGTAACCGATGATCGGAATCAGCCCGATCGACAGGTTCTGCGCCAAGCCGTAGAGAATGTAGGCGCGCGATCCGAACCCGTCCGAATGATTCGAACGCACATCGTAGACATACGGCTCGAACAGGAAATGTCCCGGCGGCAGCGTCTCCGCCGAATTGGCCAGCATCGGGCCGGTCCACCACGCATCGTCGCGCGACTGCCGCAGCGGCAGCGACGACGTGCTGGCAGACGACGGATCATCCGCCACGCCGCCGCCCGCATAGGCGCTGCCAATGAAGCCCGACAACGCGGCGAACATGCACAGGGCGACCCGGTCGAGGACCATCCGGCTGCCACATCGACGCATTAATGCCTTCATCCGCTGCTGTCCGCGCACCGGCGATGGCGGTGCAGCCCACGCAG
The DNA here is from genome assembly GCA_040004895.1 of Rhodanobacter sp. Taxonomy (GTDB): domain Bacteria; phylum Pseudomonadota; class Gammaproteobacteria; order Xanthomonadales; family Rhodanobacteraceae; genus Rhodanobacter. Next base: position 707 of record JBDTZX010000311.1, read on the forward strand.
AAAATAGGTGATTCATTGGTTGAGTAAAATAGCCAATATGTTTAAATTCGACCTGACCACTTGCAGGGCGCCCGAGCCGCCGTTCCAACCCACGGGCCATCCGGATGAAACGCACCAACGCCAGCTACCTGCCGCCGATCACCCTTGCCGCGCGCAGCGGCACGCCGCTGCACCAGCAGCTGTCGGAGTGGTTCCGGCAGGCGATCATCGATGGCCGGTTACGCTCGGGGCAGCGTGTACCGTCGAGCCGGAACCTCGCCGACGAACTGAAGATTTCCCGCGCGCCGGTGATGAGCGCGTACGAGCAGCTGTATGCCGAAGGCTATCTGGAGACCTTCGTGGGCGCCGGCACCTGCGTCGCCCGATCGATACCTGGCGGCGCACTGAAGCCATCGGCCAGGAACGCATTCGCCGCGCCATCGGCGACACCCGAAAGCACCGGTTCGCGCCAGATCTCCCGTCGCGCATCACTGATGCAGACCCCACCGCAGACCTGGCTGAACAACCTGGGCGCGTTCCGTGTCGGCATGCCGGCGCTGGACCAGTTTCCTGCCAGTGTGTGGGCGAAGCTGGTGAACCGGCATTCGCGCAGGCCGCCGATCGGGTTGATGGCATACGGCGACCCGATGGGCCATCTGCCTTTTCGCGAAGCCATCGCCGAATACCTCAACACCGTCCGCGCGGTTCGATGCGATGCATCGCAGATCCTGATCACCACCGGTTCGCAACAGGCGTTGCAGATGTGCGCGAACGTGTTGCTGGACGTCAATGACCGTGTGTGGGTGGAGGAACCCGGCTACCCCGGCGCACGCCAGGCCTTGAGCGTGGCCGGCGCGCGGCTGGTGCCGGTGCCGGTCGACCAGGAAGGGCTCGATGTCGCCCAGGGCATGCGACTCGGTCGTGGTGCGCGAGCGGTGTACATCACACCGTCGCATCAGTTTCCGCTGGGTGTGACGATGAGTGCCACCCGGCGCATGCAGTTGCTCAACTGGGCCACGCGCACCGGCGCGTGGATCATCGAGGACGACTACGACAGCGACTACCGCTCCGGCGGACGCCCGATCGCTTCCCTGCAAGGGCTCGATGTGGGCGAGCGCGTGATCTACGCGGGTACTTTCAGCAAGGTCATGTTCCCTGCCCTGCGTCTGGGCTATCTCGTGGCGCCAAGGGACCTGGTGCAGGCATTCCATAACGCGCGCGACGCCGCCGATACGTTTTCCTCGACGCTCTATCAGGCCGTGATGACCGACTTCATTCGTGAAGGCCATTTCGCGCGACACATCCGCAAGATGCGCGCGCTCTACATGGAACGGCGCACGACACTGCAGGAAGCCATCCGCGACCAGCTTGGCGACAAGCTCGAAGCCATCGGCACCGAAGCCGGCATGCATCTGGTGGCCCTGTTGCCGCAAGGCATAGACGACGTCGCGGTGTCGATCAAGGCCGCGAAGAAAGGCGTTTCGGCGCGACCGTTGTCTCCCTGCTACCTGCACCCACCCGTGCGGGGTGGCCTGATTCTCGGCTATGGCGGCGCGGAGGTAGCCGACATTCTCGACGGAGTGCGCAAGCTGCGGACGTGCATCTGACGCCGTGGCTGTACAAAGGGATGTGCCGGAAGGAATGGTTGCTCGAAGGATGGGACAACCGGATGCGTCCAGTGCTCCAATGCACGCAACGCCCAGCGGACCACCGACATGATCATTCGACGACTTGCGCTCGCCTCGCTATGCCTGGCGGGCGCCGGAACGATCCAGCGGCTGCACGCGGCGCAGCCCGCGAGCGATGAAGCACAGGTCCGTGCGGCCGACGATGCCTACTGGCGGTCCTACAACGCATGTGACCTGACCGCCATGGCACCGCTGCTCACCATGGATGCCGAGTTCTATCACGACAAGACGGGCCTGACGACCACGCGTGCCGGCGTGGTCGAGTCGATACGACATGGCATCTGCAGTGATCCTTCCATGCGGCTTCGACGCGAAGTGGTTCCAGCCAGCGTGCAGTTCCATGCCATGGCAGGCGGCTATGCGCTGGAGACCGGCATGCATCGCTTCTACGTCAGGCAAAAAGGCAAAGACGAATACCTGGACGGCGAGGCAGGCTTCACCGTCGTATGGAAACGCGTCGGCAGCCAATGGCAGATGCATCGGATCCTGAGCTACGACCACGGCCCTGCACCGTATCAACCCCCGCGACCGGCACTGACCCTGTCGGTGGCGCAGCTCGCGGTGTTCGCCGGCCACTACGTGACGCCGAAAGACGGCGACATCATCGTCACCGTGGAAGGCGATCACCTTCGCCTGAAAGCCAGCCACGTCAGCGTATCGCTCTACCCGAGCGCGAAGATGAACTTCTTCGCCATGGAACGCGACCTGCGATTCGCATTCACCGACCAGGCGCGGGTGCTTACGGTGATCGAAAAAGGTGGCCCCGTGGCCGTGGCGACGCGCGTGCCCTAGAGCTGCCTGATCTTGATGTTGCGAAACCACAGCCGGATCGGCAGCTCGCCCTTGTCTTCATTTCCCTGCAGCGAGATGTGGCCCTTGCCGAAGGTGGCGAAGTCGGGCCACTGGGTGAACTTGGTATGCGCAACGAGTTTCTTCCAGGCCTCGTCACCGATCCGCGTCTCGACGACCTTGTGCCCGTTCTGGAAGAACTGCAGGTGGCCGTGCTCGGAGACAATCTCGAAACGGTTCCACTGACCCGCCTCGTTGACCCATTCCACATCGGAGGAGATCAGGTCGAACAGATCGCCCGATCGCTCGTACAGTGTGCGGCTGTCGGGCCTGGTGCAGGCCAGGTCGGCGATCTGCATTTCGGCGCCGGTCTCGTAGGTCTCGTGGTACTTCGGCGACTCATGCACGTGGAACATCACGCCGCTGTCGGCGCAGGGGCTCATTTTCCATTCCAGCTTCAGGTCGAAATCGGCGAACTCGGCGTCGCTGACCAGGTCGGCGAAATCCTTCTCGTCGCCGCCACGGTTCTTCTCCAGCAGGATCGCGCCGTCGCGGACCTGCCAGTCCCTGCCCGGTGCGCTCTGCAGATACGAGTGCCAGCCGTGCAGACTGCTGCCATCGAACAGCAGCTGCCAGCCGCCAGCCCGTTCACCAGCGGTCAGCGTGTTCGCTTGCTGCGCACGGACGGTGCCGGCGAGCAGGCAACCGGTGAATGCGAGGGCTGCCACGTTGGGTAACCAGGCTGGACGCATGAGTGCTCGCTCCGTGCATGCTGTTGCAGTCGATGGGGAAGCAGGCCGCGGCGTTTTCGGCCAGCACGAGCGAACACTACACACATTGCACGATGCGGGCGCGATCGAGGCCACTTTTCCACACTGAGGCCGCCTGGAAAATGCCGGGATCGTGATGGCATGAATCCAGATGCCCATCCGCTACGTACATTGACTGCCTGCAACGTCTGCCCGAAATCATGCCGACGTCGCGAACTCCCCAGCATGCGCTGGGCCAGATCCGATGTTTCCCGCCAAAGGCGCCGCGCATGACCACGTTGCGATTCCATCTCCCCTGCAGGAAAGCCCGCGCGGTATGGCTTGCGTGCGCCTTGTTGCTGGTGGCGACAGTCGCCCAGGCCGAGCCCGTCGATCCGGCATCGACCGACGACACCCCCGCCAGTGCCGCATCGGCAAGCACCCTCTCCGCCGTGCAGGTCGATGGCCACTACAACAACGGTGTCGGCACCTCGAACGCCGCTTCCCAGGGCGTGATCATGGGCGCGCTGCTGCAGGACATTCCGATCCTGCGTCCCGGCGAAGTGCTCGAAGCGATCCCCGGGCTGGTGGTCACCCAGCATTCGGGCGAAGGCAAGGCGAACCAGTATTTCCTGCGCGGCTACAACCTCGACCATGGCACCGACTTCACCAGCGCCGTCGATGGCGTGCCGGTCAACATGCCGACCAACGGTCACGGCCAGGGCTACAGCGACATCAATTTCCTGATCCCCGAACTGGTCGATCACATCGACTACCGCAAGGGGCCGTATTTCGCCCAGAACGGCGATTTCTCCTCCGCCGGCTCGGCCGACGTGGTCTACCGCAATACCCTGCCAGCACCGCTGCTCAACCTCACGATCGGTTCGGACGGCTACAAGCGCGGCTTGTTTGCCGGCTCGTTTCCGCTGTCCGGCACCGAAAAGGGGCCAGTGCTGCTGACCGCACTGGAAGCGATGAAAGAAGACGGCCCGTGGCAGCATCCCGATGACATGCACAAGCTCAACGGCGTGCTGCGCCTGAGCGACGGCGACGCGCAACAGGGCTGGTCAGCCGACGCACTGGTCTACGCCGCGCACTGGAATTCCACCGACCAGGTGCCGCTGTCGCTGATCCAGTCGGGCGAACTCTGCCGCTTCTGCGCGCTCGATCCCACCGATGGCGGCCGCACCGCGCGCGAAATCCTTTCCGGTGAATTCCACCAGAGCAACGACGCCGGCTACCTGCGCGTGTCGGGATTCGCCGAACACTACCGCCTGCAGTTGTGGTCCAACTTCACTTACTTCGAGGACGATCCGGTTCACGGCGACCAGTTCAACCAGCGCGATGCACGCAACATCTTCGGCACCAGGATCGCCAAGGGCTGGACGCACACGCTGTTCGGCAAGGACTCGGTGACCGAAGTGGGTGCGCAACTGCGGCATGACCAGATCCACGTGTCGCTGCTCGACTCGCAGGCGCGGGTGGCGTTCCACACCGTCAGCAGCGACTTGGTCGGCGAAACCGAAGGAGGCCTGTATGTCGAGAACACCACGACCTGGTCGAACTGGTTCCGCAGCCTGGTCGGCCTGCGCGGCGACGCGATCGACATCAACCTGCGTTCGAACGTCTATGCACCGAACAACGGCAGCGTCTCGGACAACCGCATCTCGCCCAAGCTCGCGCTGATCTTCGGGCCGTGGGACAAGACCGAATTCTTCTTCAACATCGGCAACGGCTTCCACAGCAATGACGGCCGCGGCGTCGTCAACCAGTTCGATGCGACCTCGGGTATGCCGATCACCCGCGCCCCGGCATTGGTGGGCAGCTTCGGCAAGGAGATCGGCGCACGCACCGAGATCATCCCCGGCCTGCAGAGTTCGCTGGCGCTGTGGAGTCTCAACAGCTCATCCGAACTGGTCTATGGCGCCGACTCCGGTGGTACCGAGATCAACGGCGCCAGCAAGCGCTACGGTGTCGAGTGGAACAACCACATGGCCATCAATCAGTGGCTGCTGCTGGACGCCGATCTCGCCTGGACGCACGCACGCTATGCCCACGAGAACGAAAACGACGACATCGGCGACCAGATTCCCAATGCCGTCAGCAAGGTTGCCTCGATCGGGCTTACGGCTCATCACGTCGGACCTTGGACGGCCGACATCAAGATGCTCTACATCGGCGGCTATCCGCTGTCGCAGGATGGCAACCTGCGCGCGCCGTCGTCGCTGGTGACCAACCTGCGCGTGCAACGCGAGATCAATCCGCACGTATCGCTGTCGCTTGACGTGCTGAACATCTTCGACCGCAAGTATTACGACATCGCCTACGAACAGGACTATCAGGTCTTGCCGACCAGCCCGCTGGTTCCCGACGGGGTGACCGTGCACCCCGGCGAACCACGCGAGGTCCGTCTGACGGTGAGCCTGAAAATGTAATGAAGCCACGCACGGCATTCCGTTGGGGAAACAATCGGGCTTCGTCCCCTGCGAAGCTGGAGTAGCCGGTTCGACTCCGGTGTCGTGCACCGTTCAAGTGACATGGACAAGACCGTCTCGGCGGTCGACTTCCGGCCACACGGCGCCTGCGGCATTTGTCCACATCCTGGCGGATGGCGATGCACTTCCACGGATGCCACAATGGCGCAATGCCATCGTCCTGGAACCGATGAGGTGGGGATTTGAGACCGTACCGTCGACGTGGACCGATGACCTGGTTGGCCATGGCAGCCATCTGGTTGTGCGTGGTTGCCCCCACGGTCTCCAGGACTCTGCATGCTCACCCCGCACTTGCCATGCCCGGGTGCGGTTCGATGGGCCTCGACGAAACGCATGGACACCATCTCGGCACTCCTGCTGTTCCGGCCCATGATGGCGATGCTTGCGGTTACTGCACATTGTTCGGCCACAGCCCCGGCCTTCTGTTCGATGTCGTCGCGCCGATGCTGGTGGCGCTGCAGCCGCCGAGACAAACACTGGAACGGGCCCATCTTGCCGCACCGCGGTTGTTGCTGCTCAGTGCGGCACCGCGTGGCCCGCCTGTCGCCTGATACCTCAAAGACCCATCTGACCGCTTTCGCAGCGGACCACTCTTGATTGGATGGAAGGCGCCGATACGGACGTCTTCCGAGGTGTTGAGCATGTTTTTCAAGAATCTTGTTGCCCGTACCGTTACGGGCGTGGTGCTGTCGGGTGCGGCAGCATTGGCGCCATCGCTCGCGCACGCCTGCGCCTGCGGTTGCGGTGTGTTTGACGTTGGTGCCAGCGCCTTGTTGCCGAATGGCGCGAAGAACACGATCTTCCTGCAATACAGCTATCTGGACCAGCCTGAAAACTGGAGCCGAAGCTCGTCTTCTCCCGCAGCCGAGAATGACGACAAGCACATCCGCAGCGAGTTCTATGTCGCCGGCTTCGAACACATGTTCAATCGCGCCTGGGGCGTGATGGTTGAAGTGCCGTACACCCAGCGACACTTCAAAACCACCGACGATGACAGCGGACTGATCGGCAGCAACGATCACAGTGCCCTGGGCGATGTTCGGATCATGGGCATGTACACGGGGTTTTCCGAAGACATGTCCACCGGTCTCACGTTTGGCGTGAAACTCGCTACCGGCGACTTCACCTACAAGGGTTTTGATCGCGATACGTCGATCGGAACGGGCACCACCGATCTGCTCATCGGCGGCTACCACCAAACTCATTTCGGCACGAGTGACTGGGGCGGGTTTGTCCAGGCCCAGCTGGATCAACCGACCGACTCGAGAGAGGGCTACCGGCCTGGCACCGAGCTGGACGCAGCGATGGGCGTCTATCCGGGCGGTTGGGCGATGGGCAACGGCGTGCGGCTGACACCCATTTTCCAAGCGCTTGTATCACTGCGTGGCAAAGACCAGGGCACCAACGCGGCTCCGCCTGACAGCGGCTATCAGCGTTTGCTGTTGTCGCCGGGAATGGAACTCCGGGTACGAAAATTTCGCCTCTATGCAGATGTCGAACGGCCGGTCTACCAGCATGTCAATGGCCAGCAGCTGGTGCCGCACTGGCAAGGCAAGTTGACCGCCAGCCTCACCTTCTGAAGCCCGCGTCGCGTGCCATGCCCAAGCACAAGGATGTGATGGGGTGTGAATGAAGCAAGCCGCGCGTCCGGATGCGCCTGCGACGAAGGCACGGAATGGACGATCGGGGAATGCCATGCGGCAGGTTCCAGTGCGGGAGAGAACCGGACGGGCGCAAGCGCCCTTTTCTCTTCGACTTTGGGAGAATAGACCCTCCCAGCGAACCGCCCGATCCATCATGCATCGATGATCTCCGCCACCTCTCCCCTCCGCCCACCCATGTCCTCCATCGTCGCCACCCTGATGCGGCCGCTGCGCGAAGCCGTGGTGACCATGCTGGCCGCGCTGGCCACGCTGGCCTGCGCCATGGCGATCGATCCGGAACCGGGCCCGGCAGTGCTGGCGGTGGTGCTGTGCCTGTCGTTTGCGCGCAGCCACCTCGATCGCGATCTGCGCGGCCGACTTGAAGCCGCCATCGCGCTGCCCGTCGTGGGACTGGTCGCGGTCGGCGTGGGCACGCTCCTGCATCGGGTGCCGTGGCTTGGCGCGCTGGTGTTTGTGGCCGGCATGTCCGTATCGATCTGGCTGCGTCGTTTCGGTCCGCTGGCGCGTCGCGCCGGCTCGCTGATCGCGTTGCCATTCGTGGTCATCCTCACCACGCCCTACGTTCCGACGCGGCACGCCGGCCACGCGATGGCGCTGGTGATTCCGATTGTCGTCTCGCTGCTCGCGCTGGTCTGGGTGATGGCGTTCCAGGCGCTGGCCCGTGGGGTGCGCTGGCTGCCCGCTCGAGCAGGAAGGCACGTCGAACCGGCGGCACCGGCGCAGGCGGGTTCGCTGCGCCCGGTGGCGAGTACCCGCATGGCCGTCCAGATGGCCATCGCGCTCACCCTGTCCTTCGTGGTCGGCTATACGTTCTTCGCCGAGCGATGGGCGTGGATCGTGCTGACCGCGTTCATCGTCAACAGCGGCAACCGCGGCCGACTGGATGTCGCGTACAAGAGCGTGCTGCGCGTGCTTGGCGCTGCCGCAGGCACGATCATGGCGCTGCTCCTTGCATTCCACGCCGGATCGCACGATGCGACCACGGTCGGGCTGATCCTCGCCGCGGTGTTCCTGGGCATGTGGCTGCGTCCACTCGGCTACGCGTGGTGGGCATTGTTCGTGACGCTGGCGCTGGCCCTGCTGCAGGGTTTCGAAGGCACGTCGGCGCAGCACATCCTGTGGCCGCGACTGACGGAGATCGTGATCGGCGCGATCATCGGTGTGGCCAGCGCATGGTTCGTGCTGCCAGTGCGCTCCAGTGGGGTGGTGCGGCGACGCATCGCCGACGCACTGGCGATTCTCTCGGATGCGCTCGATCCCGCCACGCCCGCGCGCGGGTTCGGCGAATTCCTTGCCGCCGTCGACCCGCTGTGGCAGGTGCTGCCGGCGTTCCGCGCAAGCCGGCTGGTGACCCGGCATTTTCGAAGCGTGCAGCCGGCGGACTGGATCGACACCTTGCTCGCCTGCCGCGAACCTGCGGTCCGCGCGATCAAGCAGGGTCCGGTGTCCGGCAGCGTGCGCAAGGCGGTAGGCGATGCACGCAAGGCTTTGCGCAATCCCGGCGAGCTGCTGTCCGCCTTGCAGCATCTTCGCCAGTCGCTGGTCGCGGGCACGCCTGGCCATGCGCTTGCAGTGGCGGCATGCGATGAACCGCTCGATCCGCCTGCAGGCGTTCGCGCGACAACAACACCGTCTGCGTCATCCTTCCCCTCACCCACCAAGGACCATCCAATGACCATGACGCTGTACTACACCCCGGGCGCCTGCTCGATGTCCGATCACATCGTGCTGCAATGGATCGGCCAGCCCTATGTCGCGCAGAAGATGACCAAGGAGGGAATCAAGACGCCCGAGTATCTCAAGCTCAATCCCGCCGGCGCCGTACCCGTGCTGGAGGTCGATGGCTGGGCGTTGACGCAGAACGTTGCCATCCTCAACTACCTCGCCGATACCTTCCCGGAGGCAAAGCTGGGTGGCGACGGCACCCCGAAGGGGCGCGCCGAGGTCAACCGCTGGCTGTCCTTCCTCAACGCGGACGTGCATCCCACGTTCCACCCGCTGTTCGGCAGTACCAGCTTTCTCGACGATGCCGGCGTGGAGCTGAGCAAGCAACAGGCGCGCGCCAAGCTGCGCGAACTGCTTGGCCGCGCGGACCAGCAGCTGCAGGGCCGCGACTGGCTCGCGGGCACGCGCTCGATCGCCGATCCATATCTGTTCGTGGAACTGCGCTGGGCCAAGGCGACCAACGTGGACCTGTCCGGTTTCGACCACCTGGCCCGCTTCGGCGAACGCATGCTGGCCGACAGCGATGTGCAGAAGGTGCTGGCTGACGAAGGCCTCGGCAAGCACTGAGCTTTGCAGCCGGCGGCAAGAGAGTGACGAGAGGCCGCGCATGTCGCGGCCTTTTTTCATCGGTCGGGATATCTTGGCATCGCTGCCGACGCGAGCGTTGCGTCGCGTTCACGGCCGGTCCACTGCAATGAGCATTGCTCGGGCACGACAGCCCGCCTGGAGAGCGCGCATGCCAAAGAAATATCCAAGCCCCAGGCAGCGCCCTGCTCTGCTCACCGAACTTCGCGAACTGAAAATGGCCAAGTCCGCGCATGCGTATGTGCGTGGCAGCACGATTCGCTTCTACACGTGGTTGGCCGCCGCCGACCGGGAGTTGCCGCAGGGGCCGGCGGTGTGGATCTGCGGTGACTGCCACGTGAGCAACATGGGGCCGGTCGCCGATGCCGAAGGCCATGTCGATGTGCAGATCCGCGATTTCGATCAGGCGGTGATCGGCAATCCGGCGCACGATCTGATCCGGCTGGGATTGTCGCTGGCGATGGCCGCGCGCGGCTCGGATCTGCCCGGCATCGTCACCGCCCGGATGATGGAGCAACTGGTGTTCGGCTACGAACAGGCGCTGAGCGGCAAGCCCGGCAAGTCGCGCACCCTGCGCAAGCGCCCCGACTCCATCCAGCTGGTAGTGAAGCGCGCCATGCGACGCAAGTGGAAGCATCTGGCGGCCGAGCGCATCGAAGGCATCGATCCGGATCTTCCATTGTCGAAAAACTACTGGCCGATTGCTGCCGCCGAACGCCGGGCGCTGAAAGTGCTGATGGCCGGCGAAGAGCTGCGCGCACTGGTCACCTCGCTGAGCCACCGCGATGACGACGACGACGTGGAAATGCTCGACGCCGCGTTCTGGGTCAAAGGCTGCAGCTCGCTGGGCCTGCTGCGGTACGCCGTGCTCCTGCGCGTCGGCAAGTCGAAGGATCCCGAAAGCGGCCTGTGCCTGATCGACATCAAGGAGGCGGCAAAAGCGGCGGCACCGCGAGCGGAAAAAATCGCCATGCCCCACGGCAATGCGCAGCGGATCGTGCAGGGCGCCACCGCGCTGTCGCCGCACCTGGGCGAACGCATGCGGCCGGGCACCTTCATGGGCAAGGCAGTGTTCCTGCGCGAGTTGTTGCCGCAGGACCTGAAGATCGACATCGAGCGACTGAGCCAGCACGAAGCGATGGACGTGGCCGGCTATCTCGGCAACGTGGTCGGTTGTGCGCACGCGCGGCAACTGGACGACGGCGCGCGGCGACGCTGGCTCGGCGAGCTGAAACGCAACCGCTCGAAATCGCTCGATGCGCCGTCCTGGCTGTGGCGAAGCGTGGTGGATCTGGTGCGCGAACATGAAGGTGGCTATCTGGAACACTGCCGTCGATTTGCCAACATCGACGCCTGACGCGGCTCTCGCCGAACCTGGCCAAGTCGTGTGCCGATATTCGGCAGCCGTCCAGGGCGGCGGCATTGGCGAGTACAGGTCATGTCCGGGATCATGGCCGCTGCATCATGCGGCGACACAGGCAGTCACCGCACGCCGCAGCCGGCTATCAAGGAACGGAGTGAGGACGGATGCCTTCGCGCAAGACGCAGGGACGATCTGTACCACGCAGGCGCCCATGCGCATCGACGCAACCCTGCTCATGGCACCAGAACGGCTGCACCTTCGAAGCACCCGTTGCGAAGATCGTCCAGTGCCTGGTTCGCCTGCGCAAGCGGGTAGCGTGTGGTTTTGACAGTGATGCCGATTTCAGGTGCGAGGCGCAGAAAGTCGATGCCGTCATCGCGCGTCAGATTGGCCACCGATACAAGTTGTCGCTCTTCCCACAGCAGATCGTAAGCGAAGGCGGGAATATCGCTCATGTGGATACCTGCACAGACAACACGGCCGCCCTTGCCCACCGCCTTGAGCGCCATCGGCACCAGCTCGCCTGCCGTGGCAAAAATGATGGCGACATCCAGTTCGACCGGTGGCATGACGTCCGAACCGCCGGCCCAGACCACACCGAGCGACAGTGCAAAGGCCTGCGTGGCGACATCGCCAGGGCGGGTGAATGCATACACGTCCCTCCCCTCCCATTTCGCCACTTGTGCGACGATGTGCGCCGAGGCGCCAAAGCCGTAGAGGCCGAGTCTTTTCCCGTCGCCACCGATGCTCAGGGCACGCCAGCCGATCAATCCGGCGCATAACAGCGGCGCCAGTGATTCATCCGAGCCCACCTCGCCCAGTGGAAACACGTAGCGAGCGTCGGCAACGGTTGCCGTGGCGAAACCGCCGTCTCGCGTATAGCCGGTGAACAGTGGCGCTTCGCAAAGATTCTCCCGGTGGCTGATGCAATACGAACACACGCCGCAGGTATGACCGAGCCATGGAATGCCCACACGCTCGCCAATGCTCAGTGCGGTGACGCCCGCTCCGATCGCGTCGATGCGTCCCACGATCTCATGACCGGGGATGATCGGCACCTGAGGATGCGGCAGTTCACCATCCACTACATGCAGATCGGTACGGCAAACACCGCAAACACCGACGCGAACGCGAACCTGGCCCGGACCGGGTTGTCGATCCGGCAACTCGGTCCATTCCAGGGGACGACCCACCTGTCTCAGCAGCATCGCATGCATGACTTTCTCCGCTCGGCGCCCAGCCGACGACTAGTTGACCAGGTGCGCCGTATGCCGCGCGATCTGCTCGTCTTCCCGTGATGGAAGGACGAGCACTTTGCAGCGCGATGACGGATCGCTGATCGGATTTTTGTGCGCCTCGTTGCTGGCCGCGTCGAGGTTGATGCCCATCCAGTCAAGGCCCTTCACTACCGCCCGACGAATTTCCGCATCATGCTCGCCGATGCCGCCGGTGAATACGATCAGGTCGACACCATCCAGTACCGCGATCATCGCGGCCATCTGCTTTCTTGCCGAGCAGGTGAACATGTCGATCGCCAGCTGCACATCGGTATTTGTGGCAGCGGCGTCATGCAGCTTGCGCATGTCACCGCTCAGACCGGAGATACCGAGCAGGCCCGCTTCGCGATCCACCAGAGCTTCCAGCGCACCCGCATCAAGCTGTTTTTTACGCAGGAGATAAACCAGCACGCCAGGATCAAGATCACCGCTACGCGTGCCCATGATGATGCCACCCGTCGGCGTAAGCCCCATGCTCGTATCGATGGAACCACCGTGCTTGACCGCTGTGATGCTCGCCCCGTTGCCCAGGTGCGCGATGATCATCCGCTCGGGGATTTCGTCGCCCAGTTGATGCAGCACCGATTCGCACGACAACCCATGAAAGCCATAGCGCTGAATGCCTTCGTCCTGCAGGGTACGGGCCAGTGGCAACACGCGCGCAACCGGCGGCATGCCGGCATGAAAGCCGGTGTCGAAACAGGCGACCTGCGGCAGGCCGGGGAAATGGCGACGCGTCAACCGGATCAGCGCCAGCGCTGCGGGAATATGCAGCGGTGCGAAATCGCTTGCCTGGGCAAGGAGTTGCAAGACCGCTTCATCGATCAAGATCGGCTGGCGCAGCGTCGGGCCGCCATGCACCACGCGATGTCCCACGGCCATCGGACGTGGCAGCCGTTGGTCCACGATGAGTCGACCAAGCCTCTGCATGACATCGGCAGGGCGGCAGCTCGACAGCGACTCAGACAGCAGCGTTTCCTGCGTGGCATTGATGGCGCTCATCAAGTGGGCGCCATCGCCTGACGTCTCAGCCTCGCCTTCCAACACCATGCGCGTCTGCCTTCCTGCGACGTTGTACAAGCCGAACTTCAACGATGACGAACCGCTGTTCAGCGCAAGCACCGTCGTCCCGGAAAGCTCTCCCGAATCAACGATGGCGCGACTGGAGCGGCTTGCTACGGCGTCCATTGCCGGTCGCGCATTTCAGGATCAATGGCGTTGATGCGTAGTACGTTCATGTCATGGTCCATGACTGGTGATACACGTGATGAGCGCCGAGCAGATCGATACTGACGAGACGGCGCTCGCCCATGATCTGAGCTTCGACCAGCGCGTCGCCTCTGAGCTCGTGCTCGACCGTACCTTCGACCGATTCGATCGGTTCATTTTCTGGCCCGGTGATGGTGTAAAGAGAGCGATAGATTTTCTCGCCGTCGAAACCCTTCGCAGGTACCGCGGAAAATTTGATCGCATATCCGTGCAGGGGATTCATGGCAGCTCCGATATCGGGGGAACGACTGAATCAGCTCAACTGAAATCGAGCACGACGCGTGACGGAACATCGCCACGCTTGAGCCGCTCGAAGATTGCGTTGATCGCCGACAGCGGCTGCAGCTCGATATCCGCCTTGACCTTGCCGTCCGCCGCAAATGCGAGCGCCTCGGCCATATCCTGTCGGGTACCGACAAACGAACCGCGGACGGTGATGCAATTGGCCACCACGTCAAACAGCGGCACCGGAAATTCACCGGGCGGCAAACCGACCAGCACGCAGGTGCCGCGCTTGCGCGCCATGCCGATGCCCTGCTTGAAGGCGATCAGCGACGGTGCGGTGATCAGCACGCCGTGCGCGCCACCATTGGTGCCTTTCTTGACCGCTTCGGCAGGATCGCCATGCTTCGCATTGACCACAAGGTCCGCGCCCAGCTTCGTTGCGTGCGCGAGTTTGCCGTCGTCGATGTCGATCGCGCAGACCTTCAGGCCCATCACCTTGGCGTACTGGACAGCCAGATGACCCAAGCCACCGACGCCCGATATGGCCATCCATTCGCCCGGACGCACGTCGGCCACCTTGATGCCCTTGTAGGTGGTGATCCCGGCACAAATCAGCGGCGCCGCCTCCACCGAGGACAGTGCATCAGGTATGTGGGCCACGTAATCCGGATCGGCCACGATGTATTCGGCAAAGCCGCCGTTTTTGGTATAGCCGCCAAACTGCGCTTCGCCGCAAACCGTCTCCCACGCCTGCAGGCAATGCTCGCAGTGACCACAGGCGGAATAGAGCCACGGCACGCCTACGCGATCACCTTCTTTGACGATAGTCACACCGGCGCCGACTTCCACCACGCGACCAATCGCCTCATGCCCGGGAATGAACGGGGGTTTCGGTTTGAGCGGCCAATCGCCGTCCGCCGCATGCAGATCGGTGTGGCAGACGCCACACGCTTCGGTCTTGACCAGAATCTGTCCGGGCCCTGCAGTCGGCTTGTCCCACTCGCGCAGGACCAGCGGCTTGCCGAAAGCCTCGACAACGGCGGCGTGCATCTTGACGGTCATGGGTTGTTCCCTTGGGAGATGGTGAAGCGTCGACGGATGAGCAACCGATCAAAAGTACTCATGGTGAATTTGCGCGTGTATTCATCAGGGATCCCGAGCGTGTCGGGAATGGAGTCAGGCCGCCGCCGCGACGCCTAGACCGCGCACCGCTTCGATCATCGACGCCATCACTGCCTGCGCATCGCCGTAGACCATGTTGCAGTTGTCGGCGTAGAACAGCGGGTTGACGATGCCGGCGTAGCCTTTGCCTTCGCCACGCTTGACCACGTAGACCTGCTTGGCCTTGTCCGCATTGAGGATCGGCATGCCGAAAATCGGCGACGACTTGTCGTTGCGCGCCGAAGGATTGACCACATCGTTGGCGCCAATGACCAAAACGATATCGGTCGTGGCGAAATCGTCGTTGATGTCTTCGAGCTGGAAGATCAGGTCGTAGGGCACGCCGGCCTCGGCCAGCAGCACGTCCATCTGTCCAGGCATGCGGCCGGCGACCGGATGCACGGCAAAGCGCACCTTGACCCCCGCCGCGATCAGCAGCTTCACGAACTCGTACAGCTTTTGCTGCCCCTGCGCGGCGGCCAGGCCGTAGCCCGGCACGATGATCACGCTGCTCGCATAGCGCATCGCGATGCCGGCATCGCCCGCTGCGGTCGGCTTGAGACTGCCCTTGATCGCGCCTCGCTTGTGCCTGGCCACGTCGCCGAAACGGGTGAACAGCACGTTGCTCACCGAGCGGTTCATTGCCTTGGCCATCAGCAGGGTCAGCAGGATGCCGGCGGCGCCCACCAGCATGCCAGCAATCATCAACGCGGGCGTTTGCAACACGAAACCTTCCAGGCCCACGGCCAGTCCGGTCGCGGCGTTGTAGATCGAAATCACCACCGGCATGTCGGCACCACCGATCGGCAGCGTCATCAAAATGCCGAACAGCAAGGCGCAGCTGAAGAACAGCCAGATCAGACCCGGCATGGCGACGATGGGCGTCGTTCCACTTGTTTCGACAAAGACGATGTAGCAGCCGACTGCCAGCGTGAGCAGCATCACCAGGCCATTGATGATTTGCTGTCCCTTGATATGCAGCGGCTTTTTCAGCACGCCCTGCAGCTTGGCCCAGGCAATCAGCGAACCGGTCAGCGATACCGCACCGATCAGTGCACCGAGCAGGGTCACGCCCTGCTGGGTGATGCCGTGCGCGCGGCTGCCGAACAATTCCATCGCGGCGATCGCACCGGCCGCGCCGCCGCCCATGCCGTTATACAACGCCACCATCTGCGGCATCGCGGTCATCGCGACCTTGCGGCCGGCCCACCAGGACAGGCCGCCGCCGATGGCAAGCGCGACCAGCGCCAGAGCCATATTGATCAGCAAATGTGGCTTCGCCGCGGCGTTGACGCTGAACAGATACAGAAAGCTCGCCGCCACGGCGGCCAGCATGGCGATGCCTGCGACCTTGATGCCGCCGGGCGCCGTCACGGGTGAGGACATGCGCCATAAGCCAAACATCAGCAAAAAGGCGACCGCGATACCGACGGCATCGATGACCAGTGGTGAAAGCGTCGTAAGCAT
This sequence comes from Rhodanobacter sp., assembly GCA_040004895.1. Lineage (GTDB taxonomy): Bacteria > Pseudomonadota > Gammaproteobacteria > Xanthomonadales > Rhodanobacteraceae > Rhodanobacter. The sequence continues at coordinate 17,143 of JBDTZX010000311.1, forward strand.
GTCGGTTCCTCAACCTTTGGTCGGTTGCTTGGATTTGGCGTGACGAACCGCGCCCTTGTGTCGGGTGTGCGTGGCGGGATGGCTGGTCTGAAACATCGCGAGCATGCGATCGGTCACCGCGTAACCGCCGGCGGCGTTGCCGGCGCCGAGCAGCACGGCGACAAAGCCGATGCCCTGCTCCAGCACGGTGCTCGCGTTGAGAAGCGCATACAGCCCGCCGATCACCACCACGCCGTGCACGAAGTTGGAGCCGGACATCAGCGGCGTGTGCAGGATCGCGGGTACGCGCCCGATGATCACCCAGCCGGCAAATGCGGCGAGCATGAAGATGTAGATGGCGACGAAGCCGTCAATAGTCATGAGATTTCCATGGCGCAAGCATGAGCGAGGCGCTCATGCCGCTTTGGTGGCAGGAGGTGTCGTTGCGTGTTTGCCTGCGTGCGCGGGCTTGGCATCGGCCTTGTCGGTCGCGGAAGCCGCGGGAGCTTTTTTCATGGCACCCGCGTGAGTGAGCGCGGTAGCGGCGAGCACCTCGTCGCTCCAGTCGATGGTGATGATGTTGTCCTTCATCATCAGCGCGAGCAGGTTGTACTGGTTCCTTGCATACAGTTCGCTGGCGTCCTCGCCCAGCAGCGACGGCACGTTGAGCGGTGCCACGATGGTGACCAGACCGACGGCGGTGGTTTCGCCCGGCACAGTGTCTTCGCAATTGCCGCCGCCTTCAGCGGACAAATCGACAATCACCGAACCGGCTTTCATGCCGGCGACCTGCGCCTTGCTGATCAGCTTCGGCGATGGCCTGCCGGGAATCGCCGCAGTGGTGATCACCAGATCGGCCTGCTGGATATGCTTGGTCAGCACGTCGGCGACCTTGGCCCTCTCCTCCGGTGTCAGCTCCCGCGCATAGCCGCCCTTGCCTGTCGCATCGATGCCGGTATCGACAAAGGTCGCGCCCAGTGACAGCGCCTGCCCCTGCGTCTCCGGCCGCACGTCGTAACCTTCGACCACGGCGCCCAGGCGATGCGCGGTGGCGATCGCTTCCAGGCCGGCGACGCCAAGTCCCATCACCAGCACCCTGGCCGGTCCGATCGCACCGGCCGCCGTGGTGATCTTGGGTAGTATCCGCGCCAGATGCGTCGCACCCAGCTGCACCGCGTAGTAACCGGCCAGGGCCGATTGGCTCGACAACGCATCCATCGACTGCGCCCGCGAGATGCGCGGGATGCGCTCCATCGCGAAACAGGTGATTTTTCTATCGAGCAGTTTCTGCACCAGTGCCGGGTGCTTTTCCGCGTAGATGAAGGACACCAGAATGGCGCCTTCTTTCATCGCGTCGATGACGTCGAGCGCGGGCGGCTGTACGGCCAGCACCACGTCGGCATCGCTGACCAGCCGGCGACGCTCCTTGATGAATGCCACGTCCTTGAAAGCCGCATCCGGCAGCTGGATGGCATCGCCTGCGCCGCACTGCATGTGCAACTTGGCGCCGAGCTTGATCAATTTGGGTACGACCGATGGCACCAGCGCAACGCGGCGCTCGTGCGCCTGGGTCTCCTTCAGAACAGCCACGTTGACGTACATCGAAAACTCCAGGAAGTGAAATGGATGATGGCTGGCAGGTGCCCGGAAGCGACCAGAAATCAGCTGGGTTGAACCGACAAATCAGGTAACGGAATCACCGGCTGCTGCAAAAGTGCCATCACGTGTGGTCGGCGATCGCCGAACTCGATGAGCGGCGTCACGCGGGTGTACGCCACCGACCACAGCGGGATACTCGATACCAGTTCATCCAGATGCTGGGCCGATTCCACTTCGGCGATGAAGCGCAGCGCGATGCTGCCCGCAACCGGTCCACCTGCCAGAATGCAGCCCTGCGTGACCAGCGCCGCGGCGCGGTCAAGCGTCGGAAAAATGACCTGTTCCACAAAGGCATGGGTATCTGCGCCGTTCAACCACGGACCGGTTTTGGAATGATCCATTTCGACTAGAAATTTCATGGCATGCCTCTCGATGAGTGGAGCCTGCGTCGTGAGCCGCGAATGCCGTGGCCTGCAGCCCGCATCGAGGCGCCCACGCAACGCGCGGACGCTCCGATCAAATTGCACAGAGATCAAACCGGTGCTTCGGCCTTCACGTAGCGCACGAGCTTCTTGTTGACGAACGCCTGGATGCCCATGTCACCGAGCTCGCGCCCGTAGCCGGAATCCTTGATGCCGCCAAACGGCAGCTCGGCATCGGACCAGCTGATGTTGTTGATGAACATCATTCCAGTGTCCACGCGGCTGGCGACACGGCGACCGCGCTCGATGTCCCTGGTGAACACCGATCCACCGAGGCCAAAATCGGAATCGTTGGCCAGCGCAATTGCTTCGTCCTCGTTCTTGACCCGAAAGAACATCGCCACGGGCCCGAAGAATTCATCACGGAACGCAGGGTTGTCGCGCGCGACGTCGATAATGATGGTGGGCTGCATGAATGAGCCCGGACGATCAACGCGCTTGCCGCCGAGGACGACACGAGCGCCGTGTGCCACGGCGTCACCCACCTGCTTCAGCAACTGAACCAGCGCCGATTCGGTCGACAGCGGACCCAGCGTGGTTTTCTCATCGAGCGGATCGCCCGGCTTCAACGCGGCGAGCGCGGCGGAAAACTTTTCGAGGAACGCGTCGGCAATCGACTCGACCACGATGAAGCGCTTGGCAGCGCAGCAGGTCTGCCCCGTGTTGTACATCCTGCCCCACACGGCCCACTTCACCGCATGCTCCAGGTCGGCATCCTCCAGCACGATAAACGCATCGCTGCCACCCAGCTCCATGGAGGAGGGCTTCAGATTCCTGCCCGCGCGTGCGGCAATGCTGCGGCCGGCGGCCACGCTGCCGGTCAGCGCAACACCCTTGATACGCGGATCGTCCACGACGTGATCAGACTGTTCGTGGCTGATGATCAGGTTGGTATAAAGACCTTCCGGCGCACCGGCGTCGAGTAGCAGCTTTTCAAACGCAATCGCACACTGCGGCACACAGCCTGCGTGCTTGATGACAAGCGTGTTGCCCGCCATCAGATGCGGGCCGGCGACGCGTGCCAGCTGGTAGTACGGAAAGTTCCACGGCTCCACCCCGAAGATCACCCCGATCGGGCTGCTCTCCATATGCGCTTCGCCGTCGGTTGGATGCAACTTGACCGGTGCGAGAAACGTCTCGGCGTTCTTCGCGTAGTAGGCAAGAATGTCGGCGCTGAAATGGACTTCGCCCCGCGCTTCACTGATTCGCTTGCCCATTTCGAGCGTCATGGTGCGGGCAAACGCATCCGCCTGCGCGTGCAGCAGCTCGGCGGCCTTGTTGATGATCACTGCACGCTCGGCATAGCTCCTGGTCTTCCATACCAGGTAGCACGCCTGGGCCTGGGCGAGCTTGGTGTCCAGCTGCTTGTCGGTGAACTGCTCGAAGTCCTTGAGGACTTTGCTGTCGCTGGGATTGATGCTGCGGTAAGCCATGAGAATGTTCCTGTAGTTGAGTGTGGGAATGGACCAGCCGAAAGAGCTGGCTCAGGCGTGGATGATCACTTTGAGAGCTTTCGTATCGGCCGCGCGAGCGAAGGTGTCGTAAGCATCGATGATCTGGTCCAGCGCGAACCGATGCGTAATCAGAAGTTTCGGATCGATCTTTCCGGACTGCAGTGTCTGCATCAGCATCGGCGTGCTCACCGTGTCCACCAGGCGCGTGGTGATCGTTATGTTGCGATCCCACAGTGATTCCAGATGCAGCGATACCTGCGCGCCATGCACGCCGATGTTGGCAATCGTTCCGCCGGCGGCGACGATCTTTTCGCACAGTTCAAACGTAGCCGGAATGCCGACGGCTTCGATCGCCGCATCCACGCCACGGCCCTTGGTCAGCGCCATGACGGCGGCGGCAGCGGTTCCATCGGAGCTGTTGACGATAGCGGTGGCACCAAAACGTTTGGCAAGGGCCAGACGGTTTTCGTCGAGGTCGACCATGATGATTTCAGCAGGCGAATAGAACTGCGCCGTCAGCAGCGCCGCCAGCCCGATCGGACCGGCGCCGACGATCGCAACTGTGCAGCCGGGGTGTACCTTGCCGTTCAACACGCCGCACTCGAAGCCGGTCGGGAGGATGTCGCTGAGCATCACCAGGGCTTCTTCGTCGGCACCCTCGGGCAGGTGATAGAGGCTGGTCTCGGCGTACGGAATTCTCACGTATTCCGACTGCGTGCCGTCGATGGTGTTGCCCAGAATCCAGCCGCCCGTGGTGCAATGCGAATACATCAGCTTGCGGCAGTACTCGCATTTTCCGCACGCGGTGATACAGGAAATCAGCACGCGGTCGCCGGGTTTGAAGGTGCTCACCGCAGCACCGACGGTTTCAATCACACCGACGCCTTCATGGCCTAGAATCCGGCCTGCTTCGCAGGTCGGCACATCGCCCTTGAGAATGTGCAGGTCGGTGCCGCAGATCGTGGTCTTGCTGATCTTCACGATGGCGTCGGTGACGGCGGTGATTTCCGGCTTGGGATGATCCTGCAGGGCTTTCTTGCCGGGACCGAGATAGACGAGAGCTTTCATGGATGTGTTATCCGAAATCGAGTGGATGCGTCGGGACCATGGCGACCAAGCAATCCGTTCCTGCTCTCGCCATGGGCGCCATGCTGCCGTGGCAATCACGATGAGCGTGATCGACGGATCGCGATAGCCCCGGAAACTACCTACATATCTTGAAAGCATCCAGGCGATGGTTTGCGTGTGCCTGCTTCGATGCATACGTGAAAAGGACTGCTTTGAACGCGTGCGTTGCACACACGTAACAGCGCCGCACGAATACCCTTGCCATGATTTTCGATGGTCTGAAAATGATGCGCGCAAACTGTCTTTGTGCCTGCGCGCACCCTCTCGCTGCTATCGGTACTCGGATCACCAGGATATT
>JBDTZX010000048.1:0-1987 GCA_040004895.1 Rhodanobacter sp.
CCGCTGTATGTCGGCGAAGCCGGCGTGGGCAAGACCGCGCTTGCCGAGGGTCTGGCCAAGCGCATCGTCGACGGCGAAGTGCCCGAAGTGCTGGAAAGCGCCACGATCTGGTCGCTCGACCTCGGCGCGCTGGTAGCCGGCACCAAGTACCGCGGTGATTTCGAGAAGCGTCTGAAAGGCGTGATCGCGCAGCTCAAGAAGCAGCCGGGCGCGATCCTGTTCATCGACGAGATCCACACCATCATCGGTGCCGGTTCGGCGTCCGGCGGCACCATGGACGCCAGCAACCTGATCAAGCCGATGCTGGCATCGGGTGAGCTGCGCTGCATCGGTTCGACCACGTTCCAGGAATACCGCGGCGTGTTCGAGAAGGATCGCGCGCTGGCGCGTCGCTTCCAGAAGATCGACGTGGTCGAACCCACGGTGGCCGACAGCCTGGAAATCCTCAAGGGTCTGCGCTCGCGCTTCGAGGAACATCATCATGTGTCATATACCAACGAAGCGCTTAAGGCTGCAGTCGACCTGTCGGTAAAGCACATTCCCGACCGGCTGCTGCCGGACAAGGCGATCGACGTGATCGACGAGGCCGGTGCACGCCAGCGCCTGCTGCCGGAGGATCAGCGCACCGGCAAGGTCGACGTGACCGAAGTCGAATACATCGTTGCCAAGATGGCGCGCATCCCGGCCAAGCAGGTGTCTGCGTCTGATCGAGACGTGCTGCGCAATCTGGAGCGCAACCTCAAGATGGTGGTGTTCGGTCAGGATCCTGCGATCGAGGCACTGGCGGCGTCGATCAAGATGGCACGCTCGGGACTGGCCGATCCGTCCAAGCCGATCGGCTGCTTCCTGCTTGCTGGTCCGACCGGTGTGGGCAAGACCGAGGTGACCAAGCAGCTGGCGATGCAGCTGGGCATCGAGATGATCCGCTTCGACATGTCCGAGTACATGGAAGGCCATTCGGTGTCGCGACTGGTCGGCGCGCCTCCGGGCTATATCGGCTTCGATCAGGGTGGCTTGCTCACCGAAGCGGTGACCAAGCATCCACATGCCGTGCTATTGCTGGACGAGATCGAGAAGGCTCATCCGGATGTGTTCAACATCCTGCTGCAGGTGATGGATCGCGGCGTGCTCACCGATACCAACGGACGCGAGGCGAACTTCAAGAACGTGGTGGTGGTGATGACCACGAATGCGGGTGCGGCGCTGGCATCACGCCGGAGCATGGGTTTCGTCGAGCAGAAGCACGAATCCGATGCGATGGAAGTGATCCGACGGATCTTCACCCCGGAGTTCCGCAACCGGCTGGATGCGGTCATCCAGTTCGGCGCGCTTGATTTCGAGCACATCCTGCGCGTGGTCGACAAGTTCCTGATCGAACTGGAAAGCCAGCTGACCGAAAAGCAGGTGAGCCTGGACGTGGATTCCGATGCGCGCCGCTGGCTGGCCGAACATGGCTTCGATCCGCAGATGGGCGCGCGGCCGATGGCGCGGGTGATCCAGGAAAAGGTGAAGCGCGCGCTGGCCGACGAACTGCTGTTCGGCAAGCTGGCCGACGGCGGCAAGGTCCGTCTGAGCGTGCGCGACGGCGAGCTGCAGGTCACCTGCGAGGCGCTGGAGAAAATGCCTGCAGTCGTCGAACCCGGCTGAGCGATTCCGGGAATGACGGGCAAAGCAAAGGCGGCGCATTGCGCCGCCTTTCGTTTTCAGCAACCACGGACAAATGCGTCCACCCCGATGCAATCGTTCCCGGCGCCGTGCGCCACGGTTCGATCGACTACTTCATCCGGTACGTGATCCGACCCTTGCTGAGATCGTACGGAGTCATTTCGATCTTGACCTTGTCGCCGGTGAGGATGCGGATGTAGTGCTTGCGCATGCGACCGGAAATATGGGCGATTACCACGTGCCCGTTTTCCAGCTGCACGCGAAACATGGTGTTGGGCAAGGTCTCCTGGACCGTGCCTTCCATCTCGATGACGTCGTCTTT
>JBDTZX010000058.1:0-6568 GCA_040004895.1 Rhodanobacter sp.
CGCAGGTGGATGCCGATACCAGCCGCACCGGTGACAATATAGAGCCGCTGGATGTGATGGATTACCACTCGGCGGTGGATCTGTGGAATGCGCATCGCGCGGATCGGCAAACGCTGATCGTGGACAGCGATATCAAGCTGCTCGCGCCGGACGTGAACCTGCCGCCGCTGATGGGGACGATGCTGTCCACCACGGTGGATTTCTTCCCGATGTTCGACGTGCCATTTCAGTACGGTGGCAGCTGGACTGCGCAGGACGACGCGAAGCATGCGCGGGTAGCGGTGATCTCGGACGACCTCAACGCGAAATTGTTCGGCGGTGCCGACAGCGTGGGCCGCACGCTGCGCTTGCGCGATACCGATGTGCGCATCGTCGGCGTGTTGAAACCATGGCGGCCGTCACCGCAGTTCTACAACGTGCGCGGTGGCCGCTTCGCACACGGCGATACGGCAGATTTTTACGCCAGGCCGGAGGATGTCATCACGCCATTTACCAGCGGCCTGGAAATCAACGACGGCAACTTTCAGCAATTCACCTGCTGGCATATACCCGATCAGCCCGGTCACTTGATCAACGCGCCCTGCGCGTGGGTCGGCTTGTGGGTCGAGCTGGACAGTGCGGCCAAGGTCAGCGGCTACCGGCACTTTCTGGCAGGCTACGCGGCACAGCAGAAGGCACTGGGTCGCTTCACCCACGCCGACAACACGCGTCTGCGCGAGCTGATGCAATGGCTGGATTTCAACGGTGTGGTACCGAGTGACGTGCACTTGCAGATGTGGCTGGCGTTCGCCTTTCTCGCTATCTGCCTGTTCAACACGGTTGGCCTGCTGCTGGCGAAGTTCCTGCGTCGCAGTGGCGAGATAGGCGTGCGCCGCGCGCTGGGCGCGAGCCGTGGGGCGGTGTTCGCCCAGTGTCTGGTCGAGGCCGGCTTGATCGGCCTGCTCGGCGGCATCGGCGGCTGGTTGCTGACCATGGCAGGGTTGTGGCTGGTGCGGCGGCAACCGACCGCGTACGCCGACCTTGCGCACCTGGACGTCTCGATGTTCCTCACCACCTTTGTGCTTGCCGTGGTCGTCAGCCTGCTGGCCGGCACGTTGCCGGCGCTGCGCGCCAGTCGCGTGGCACCCGGCCTGCAACTGAAAACGCTGTAAGGAAGCCATCATGCAGATCCAACCCATTCTCGCCGCACTGCGCAAGCATCGCCTGGCCACCTTGCTGATCGCGCTGGAGATCGCACTGGCCTGCGCCGTGCTGTGCAATGCCTGTTTCCTGATCGCCAACCGCCTCGGCATGATGCAGCTCGTCAGCGGCGTGGACGAGTCCTCGTTGGCGTTCATTCGTCTGACCGGCTACGACGACAAGATCACCGCCGATTTGAACGCGCGTGTGCTGTCAGGTTTGCGTGCCATTCCAGGTATGCAGTCGGTCAGCGTGATCAACACGGTGCCCTTTGCCCAGCAACGCGGCGCATCGGGCATCACCACCGACGCCGCTGGACAGCATTTCAGCGGCGTGGTGGATTTCTACGCCGGTGCCCCTGGCAGCATCGAGGGGCTGGGTTTGCGCATTGTGGCCGGTCAGCGGCCGCAAGCGGACGACTACCGATCGTTCAGCAATTTCCTGCCAACCGATGCCCGCGTGCTGGTCACACGCGCGCTGGCCGAGCACCTGTGGCCGGGTGCCGATCCGCTGGGCAAGGAGTTCTGGATGGACAAATACCACTTCCGCGTGACGGGCGTGCTCGCGCATCTGGCGGTTGCCCGCCCTGGTGGTCGCGGTGCGAACAGCGCGGACTGGTCGGTGTTCGTGCCGGTGCAGGCAGGTAGCAGCCTGGGTGGCAGTTACCTGTTGCGCGCCGATCCGACAAACCTGCCGCGCGTGCTGCGCGAAGCGCAAGCGGTGGTCACCAAGGTCGCGCCGGATACCGTGCTCGACCACGATGAAAGCCGCAGCGTCAGCGACTTGCGGCACGAATGGTTTCAGCGCGATCGCACCATGACCGGCATGCTGCTCGGCGTGATCGTGGCGCTGCTGCTGGTCACCGCGCTTGGCATCGTCGGCCTGGCCAGCTTCTGGGTGCAGCAGCGGCGGCGACAGATCGGTGTGCGCCGCGCGCTGGGTGCCACCCGCGGCGACATCCTGCATTACTTCCAGACCGAGAACTTCCTGATCGTCAGCGGCGGCATCGTGCTGGGCATGCTGCTGGCGTATGCGCTGAACCTGCTGCTGATGACGCAGTACGAATTGCCGCGACTTCCATTGTATTACTTGCCGATCGGCGCGCTCGTGTTGTGGGGACTCGGTCAGATCGCCGTGTTCGGCCCGGCACTGCGCGCGGCGAACGTGCCGCCGGTGGTGGCGACAAGATCGGTGTGATGTTTTCACACCACGGTCGGTGTGATGTTTCAGTTCCTCCCAGAGGCATGGAGGGCGACGCTTTACTCCCTCCCCTGCTTGCAGGGGAGGGTTGGGGTGGGGTGACGCTCTTGGCGTGAAGCAAGAGCCACCCCCTCCCGACCTCCCCCTGCGTTGCAGGGGAAGGGGACAGCTATCGGAGTACATGAAATGTTCGGTTACTACATCAACCTCGCGCTGCACAGCCTGCGGCGCAACCCGATCCTCACCGCGTTGATGGTGCTGGCGATCGGGCTGGGCATCGGCGCGAGCATGACGATGATCACGGTGTTGCATGTGATGTCCGGCGACCCCTTGCCGGATCGCAGCGGTCAGCTGTACTACCCGCATCTGGATCCGTGGCCAGCCCCGCACGATCGATCGGCGAATCCACATGCCGGAGACAACCTGACCTTGCCTGACGCGTTGAGCCTGTTGCGCGCACAGCGTGCGCCACTGCAGGCGGCGATGTCCGGTGCAGCGGTGTCGATTCGCACGGAGCAGGGTGGCGCGCGGCCTTCGCTGGAGACCGGGCACTACGTCACCGCGGATTTCTTTTCCATGTTCGGCGTGCCGTTCCACGCCGGCAGCGGCTGGACGCGTGCAGACGACGAGCAGCGCGCGCGGGTGATTGCACTGGGCAGCACGCTCAATCGCAAGCTGTTCGGCGACACCCCCAGCGTCGGCAAGATCGTGCGGCTGGGTGATGCAGATTTTCGCGTCATCGGCGTGCTGGACGACTGGCACCCGCAACCGCTGTTCTACGCCGACGTCGACGGACGCGCGTTCGGCAAGGCGGATGAATTCTTTCTGCCTCTGCAGACGGCGCTGGATCTGAAGCTCGGCTTCAACGGGCATCTCAGTTGCCGTGGCGATGGCGACGACGATCGCACCAGTGACCGCTGCAGCTGGTTGCAGTTCTGGGTGAAGCTGGAGAATCCCGCGCAGGTCGCGTCGTACACGCAGTTTCTCGCCGACTACTGGCGTCAGCAGCAGGCGCATGGACGGTTTCCGCAACCGGTGAATCCGCAGCTTTACCGTTTGATGGACTGGCTTGCCTACAAGAACGTGGTGCCCAGCGATGTGCGACTGCAGCTGTGGCTGGCACTTGGCTTTCTTGGTGTGTGCATGGTCGATATCGTCGGCCTGCTGCTGGCCAAGTTCCTTCGTCGCAGCAACGAGATCAGCGTGCGCCGTGCGCTGGGCGCAAAGCGTCGACATGTGTTCGTGCAGTTCGGCACCGAGGCCGCGGCGATCGGCGTTGCCGGCGGTGTGCTCGGCTTGCTGATTGCCGAACTGGGCCTGTGGAGCGTGCGCCAGCGTCCGGATGGCTACGCGCAACTGGCAAACATGGACGTCTCCATGTTGCTGGGTACATTTCTGCTGGCGGTATTCACCAGCGTGCTGGCCGGGCTGTTGCCGGCGTGGCGCGCCAGCCGCATCGCACCCGCCATCCAGCTCAAGGCACAGTGAGTACGGAATCCCCATGAACCTGCGACCGATACTTTCAAGCCTCACCCGCCACAAGCTCACCGTGCTGCTGCTGGTGCTGCAGGTGGCGTTGACTTGCGGCATCGTCTGCAACGTGGCTTTCATGATCGCCGACCGTGTGACGCAGATGAACCAGGCCAGCGGCGTCGCCGAAGACGAACTGGTGATGATCGACAGCATCGACGTCGACGCTCGCACGAATCCACTGGCGCGTCACACAGAGGATCTGGCAGCGCTGCGTGGCATCGCGGGCATGCGTTCCGTGGTGGCCGTGGATGCGTTGCCATTCAACGCGAACGACTGGACCAGCAGCCTCGACACGCAACCGGACTCCGATATCAACCAGGCCATCGCATCGGTCTACAACGGCACGCCGGGCGAGCTGCGGACTCTCGGGCTGCATCTGGTCGAAGGGCGCGATTTCCTGCCTGGCGAATACCTGCCGGTAGACAGCGCCAACAACGGCGCCGGCCTCGGTCAGGTTTCCACCGCTATCGTGACCCGTGCGCTGGCCGACAAGCTGTTCCCTGGACGCAGTGCGCTGGGCAGGAGCATCTATCCGTTCTCGCGGCCCGCGCGCATCGTCGGCATCGTCGACCACCTGCTGCGGCCCGGTCCGCACGAGACAGGCAGCAACGACTACAGTGCGTTGTTCCCGTTGTTGCCGGATACCGCCGAGGTGACCTATGTGATGCGCACGTCGCCGCAGGATCGCGAGCGTGTATTGCAGGCTGCTGCGACGCTACTCGCGAAAGTTGACGGCAACCGCATCATCCGGCGTCCGCAAACCTTCGAGCAGATGCGCGCCGATCATTTTCATCGCGACCGCACCATGGTCGGGATGCTGCTGGCGGCAGCTGCCGCGCTGGCTTTCGTCACCGCCGTGGCCATCGCAGGGCTTGCGCATTTCTGGGTGCAGCAGCGCCGTCGCACGATCGGCATCCGCCGCGCGATCGGCGCCACCCGCGGCGACATCCTCCATTACTTCCAGCTCGAGAACTTCCTGATCGTCAGCGGCGGCATCGTGCTGGGCCTGCTGCTGGCCATGCTGCTGAACTTGCTATTGATGAAGCACTACGAGCTGCCACGACTGCCACTGTTCTACCTGCCTATCGGCGCTGTGGTGCTGTGGACACTCGGCCAGCTTGCCGTGCTGGGTCCTGCGCTGCGCGCCTCGAACGTGCCGCCGGTGGTGGCGACACGTTCGGTGTGAAATTTTTACTCCTTCCTCAGCGGCAAGGAGGGCGACGCTTTACTCCCTCCCCTGCTCGCAGGGGAGGGTTGGGGTGGGGTAACGCTCCTGGCGTGAAGCAGAGCACCCCCTCCCAGCCTCCCCTGCGTTGCATGGGGAGGGGACCATCAACGGAGTACATGAGATGTTTGGTTACTACATCAACCTCGCCCTGCACAGCTTGCGGCGCAACCCGATCCTCACCGCGTTGATGGTGCTGGCGATCGGGCTGGGCATCGGCGCGAGCATGACGATGATCACGGTGCTGCATGTGATGACCGACGATCCCATGCCGGGGCGCAGTGCGCAGTTGTTCACGCCGCATCTCGATCCATTGCCGTTGAAGCACAAGCAGAGAGCCGGCAGCCCTGATCCCAGCGACAACCTCACCTGGCCGGATGCGATGGCGCTGCTGGCTGCGCATCGTGGCGAGCGGCAAGCGGCGATCGCTGGCGGCTCGCTGCTGGTGCGTCCGACACGGCCCGAACTGCGACCGTTCAATGTCGATGGACGTTACGCCACGGCAGATTTTTTCGCGATGTTCGACGTGCCGTTCGAACACGGCAACGGTTGGAGCGCGGCGGACGATGCGTCGCGTGCGCACGTGGTGGTGCTCAGCGACACGCTCGATCGCAAGCTGTTCGGCGCGGCGAGCGGTATCGGCCAGGTGGTGCGCCTGGGTGATAACGACTTCCGCGTGATCGGCGTCACCGCCGACTGGCAACCGAGTCCGATGTTCTATGCCGATCCGGGAGCGCAGCATTACAGCGATGCCGACCGGTTCTTCCTGCCACTGTCGGTGGCGGTGGATGTGAAGTTGCCGACGAACGGCAATCAATCCGGTTGGGGCAAAGGTGATTCCGGCATGTCGATGACGGGCGCGGAGATGACCTGGCTGCAGTTCTGGGTGCAGTTGGACAACCCGGCGCAAGTCAAGGCGTATCGCCAGTATCTGATCGACTATTCCGCGCAACAAAAGGCGTTGGGCCGTTTCGAGCGACCGCCCACCGACGCCAGGCTCTACAGCCTGATGGGCTGGCTGGCGCACGAGAATCTGGTGCCGAACGATGTGCGCCTGCAGTTGTGGCTCGCGCTGGGTTTCCTGTTCGTGTGCTTGACCAACATCGTGGCGTTGCTGCTGGCGAAATTCCTGCGCCGAAGTGGCGAGATCTGCGTTCGCCGTGCGTTGGGCGCACGCCGGCGCGATATTTTCCTGCAACTGGGCATTGAATCGGCATTGATCGGCGTGGCCGGTGGTGTGCTGGGATTGTTGATCGCGCAGCTCGGCTTGTGGAATGTGCGGCATCGTCCCGACGACTACGCGCAGCTGGCGCAAATGGATGTTTCGATGCTGCTGGGCACGTTGGTGCTGGCGATCGTCGCCAGCGTGCTGGCTGGCTTGCTGCCGGCGTGGCGCGCGTGCCGCGTGCCGCCGGCCCTGCAACTGAAAAC
>JBDTZX010000266.1:0-1979 GCA_040004895.1 Rhodanobacter sp.
GAAAAATGGATCGCCACCAAATGGCTGCGCGAGCGGCCGTTTCGACGCTAGCACTTCCACCTCGCAAACGTCGTCGAGGTATCGCGCGAAGATCCTGCGTACTGCGTGAGTCTTGCTCTGTGCCATGGACGCCAGCTCGCCATCCGCTGCCCAGGCCACGCGGCAGATCGCGGCAACCGACGCCACGCCATCTGTACAAGACGGCTGGCGCCTCGTGCTGCTGCGGCGCAGCACCATTTGCCGTATCCTTGCACGTCCGACTTTCCCGCTCTCTGCAAGGACATCCCATGGGTCTGCATCTGGTCTCCGCTGGCCGCGATACGCCGAACGAAATCAACGTCATCATCGAAATTCCGAAGGATGCCGAACCGGTCAAGTACGAGGTGGAGAAGGAAAGCGGCGCGATTTTCGTGGACCGCATCCTGTCCACGCCCATGCGCTATCCGTGCAATTACGGCTACGTGCCGGGCACGCTCGGCGGCGATGGCGATCCGCTGGACGCGCTGGTGATCCTGCCGCTGTCGCTGATTCCGGGCTCGGTGATCCGCTGCCACCCGGTCGGCATGCTGAAGATGACCGACGAAGCCGGCAGCGACGAGAAGCTGGTGGTGATCCCGATCGCCAAGGTATTTCCCGGTTACGCCCACATCAACGACATGAAGGGCGTCTCCGCGCACTGGCTGCAACGCATCGGCCACTTCTTCGAGCACTACAAGGATCTGGAAGACGGCAAGTGGGTGAAAGTGGAAGGCTGGGTGGGTGCGGCCGAAGCGAAGGTGGAGATCACTGCGGGCATCGCACGGTATATGGCAAGCAAGCTTTGATGCGAGCCTGACCCCTCTCCCCGGGCATCCGTTTTAGGGAGAGATCGAGTCCTCAGCCGCGCCGCAGCAACTCGCGCAGATCGATCAGCGCCGCATTGGCGCGCGACACGTAGTTCGCCATCACCAGCGAGTGGTTGGCGAAAAATCCGAACGGCGAGCCGTTCAGCACCATCGGACTGTGCAGCGGACGCTGCGCTTCTTCCAGCTCGCGAATCACCTGCTCCAGACTCACATCGGCGTGCTTGCTGCGCAGGATCGGGCCAAAGTCCTGCTGGAACGCCTTGAGCTGTTCCAGCAGCGTCCAGGTATAGCCGCGTGCCTCGTAGAAATTGTCATCGATCTTGTTCCATGGCGTTTTCACCATGCGACCGCCATCCGGCGTACGCGCCGTGCTGGCACCCGCCGGCTCGTCGGCTGCGCTCACGTCGCCGATGCGGATCTGGCCGACACTGGCCGACAGGCGCTGCGACAACGAGCCAAGCCGCGACGACACCAACTGCAGGTAGTCGGCCAGATTGTCGGCCCGCGCATAGAAGTGCGCGTTGCTGTCGTCGGCATCGCCCAGTCTTCCCAGATAGCCGTCCAGATGTCCGATTGCCTTGCGGTACTGGCTCTCCGAGCTGGGCAGCAACCAGCGATCGTTCTGGCTGGACAGCAGCGGATCGGCTTCGGCGAGATCCTTGTCTTCGGTCGACTGCGTCTGCGACCGGCTGAAGTCATTGCGCAATGCGCGTACCAGATCGCGCGATGCGGTCAGCGATCCGAACTCCCAGTTCGGCACGTTGTCCATCAGCACGCCGGGCGGCAACTTGTCGTTGCTGAGATAGCCGCCGCGCTTGTCCAGCAAGGTGCGTACCGACTCGATCAAAGTCACCGTGGTGGTGGCGCCGATGCTGACCGGGTGTTTCAGTTCCTGCATCGTGGCCCGGGTGACCGCGCCCGGATCGAACAGCGGCGGCTCCTTGTCCCACCACCACATCATGCCGCCGACGAGCAGCATAAGCGCCGCGACGAGGATCAGGATCGCTCGCCCCAGAGGCAGGCCGTGGCGGCCGGTCGTGTTGTCCTGATTCTGCATCGCGCACTCCTGCCGGAATTCCATGCATCAAGCTTACAGGCCTGCCGCACGATTGCCGCTATGCACGCCGCGCTCGT
>JBDTZX010000305.1:0-1976 GCA_040004895.1 Rhodanobacter sp.
CGCATTGCGAGCGCGGCGACGAATACCTGGTCGGCATGGACGCGCATACCTACAAGTTCGAGGGCGGCGGCGCTGCCGTGCTCGGCTCGATCCAGCCGCAACCCATCGTGCCGGCGGAAGACGGCACGTTGCCGTTGGCGCGCATCGAGGCGGCGATCAAGCCGGTCGATCCGCACTTCGCACGCACGCGCCTGCTGGCGCTGGAAAACACCTGGAACGGCCGCGCGCTTCCGCTCGACTACCTGCAGGCCGCACACGACACGGCGCGTGCGCGTGGCCTGAACCTGCATCTGGATGGCGCACGCCTGTTCAACGCGGCGATCGCGAGCGACGTGCCGGCGCGCGACATCGCCAAGCACTTCGATACGGTGTCGGTGTGCTTTTCCAAGGGTCTGGGCGCGCCGGTCGGCTCAGTGCTGGTCGGTTCGCATGCGTTGATCGAAAAGGCCAGGCGCTGGCGCAAGGTCACCGGCGGCGGCTGGCGCCAGGCCGGCATCCTCGCTGCCGGGTGCATGTACGCGCTTGATCACCATGTCGCCCGACTCGCCGACGACCACCGTCGGGCTGCCTATCTCGCCGGACGCCTGCGCGAAATTGCCGGTGTCGACCTGCTCGGCCAATACACCAACATGGTGTTCATCGACGTGCCGTCGAAACGCCTGCGCGAACTGGACGTCCATTTGCGCGAGGCCGGCATCCGCATCAGCATCGGCTACCTGCCGACGCTGCGGCTGGTGACGCATCTGGATGTCGATGATGCGGGCATCGAACGGGTGGTCGAGGCGTTCCGCTCGTTCTTCGCTCACGGGTAGCATGTCGCTGGATTTTTGACGCGAGAGCTTTCGTTCTCTTCCGGAGCGCGAAAACTTCTGCCTTCCAGTTCGTGACGACATCGCGCAAAGACCATGCGACCGAACTCGTCACGAAACGAAGCAATCGCTGACCGCAGCACTACTTCCCGCCATCAAACCTGCGGATGAAATCCCTTACCTGCGGATACACCGTCTCGCGCCAGCGCCGGCCGCTGAAGATACCGTAGTGCCCGGCGCCTTCGATCACCCGACGTTCGCGACGCTTTGCCGGGATGCTGCTGCACAGGTCGTGTGCTGCCTCGGTCTGGCCGAGCCCGGAGATGTCGTCGAGTTCGCCTTCGATCGTCAGCAGTGCGCTGCGCTTGATCGCGGCGGGATTGACCCGTTCGCCGGCAACATCCCACAACCCGCGTGGCAGCAGGAATTGCTGGAATACCTTCTCGATGGTGTCGAGATAGAACTCGGCCGGCATGTCGAGCACGGCGTTGTATTCGTCATAGAACTTGCGGTGCGACTGGGCGTCGTCGAGATCGCCGCGCAGCAGGTCCTGGTAGAAATCCCAGTGCGAATTCAGATGCCGGCTGGGGTTCATCGCGATGAAGCCGGCGTGCTGCAGGAAGCCCGGATAGACCTCGCGGCCGCGACCGGGATAGTTCGGCGGCACGGTATGGATCACGTTGCCCTTGAACCAGGACAGCGGCTGTTTGGTGGCCAGGTTGTCGACGCTGGTCGGGCTGCGTCGCGGGTCGATCGGGCCGCCCATCATGGTCAGGCTGCGCGGCGTGTCCTCGCCGCGCGCAGCCATCAGTGACACTGCCGCCAGCACCGGCACGGTCGGCTGGCAGACCGAGATGATGTGCAGCTCGCGGGCGCCGATGTGGCGGATGAATTCCTCGATGTACGCCACATAGTCGTCCAGCCCGAACGGTCCGACCGCGGTCGGCACCATGCGCGCGTCGACCCAGTCGGTGATGTAGACCTTGTGCTCGCGCAACAGCGTGCGCACGGTGTCGCGCAGCAGGGTGGCGTGATGGCCGGAGAGTGGCGCGACCACCAGTACCACCGGGTCGTTCTTCATCTTCTCGATGGTGTCGGGGTCATCGCTGAAACGCTTGAAGCGCTTCAGCTGGCAGAACGGCTTGTCCAGCGCGATGCGCTCGATCA
>JBDTZX010000549.1:0-1976 GCA_040004895.1 Rhodanobacter sp.
CGCGACTTCGGCATCGGCTGTTCCACCTTCACCAACTGGGCGGCCAACTGGGTGGTCGGCGTGTCGTTCCTGAGCCTGCTCAACGGCATCGGCAACGCGGCCACGTTCGGCCTCTATGCCGCGTTCAACGTGGTGTTCATCCTGCTGACGTTCTGGCTGGTACCGGAAACCAAGGGCGTCACGCTGGAACAGATCGAGCGCAACCTGATGGCCGGCAAGCGGCTGCGCGAGATCGGCCAGTAAGTTCGCAACCATCGAAGCACCATGGAGCGCAAGACGGCGCGAAGGACCGCACAAAAAAGCCGCGCCAGGCATGCGCCGGGCGCGGCAAATGATTGAACCGACCACTGCCAAGCGCATCGGTACCGTCATCGGAGCGAATCCGCTCAGGCCTGAATACCCTAGCCCGCGTCTGTCTCAGAAATTCGGACAGACTCACGACGCGCGCATGACAGGTCCGCGCAACACCACGGCAGTACAGACCGTTACCGTGGCTTCGTCCGCCAGATCGATGTCACCATCCGAATAAATCGGTCAGCTGCGTGGGCGCTTTGGGCCGGGCGCGGAATGCTGCCCCTGGACAGCATCGATGGCGTCGATCCAGCCAGCGCGCGAAGCGGGAAAAGCGTCCGCGTAAGGCACGTAAGGCTTGATGTCGAGGATCGGCGTGCCGTCGAGCAGATCCATGCCGCATACGCGAAGGCCATGTTCCTCGACTCCGACCAGCTCGACGGCGGAAAGGCCGAGCGCGTTGGGCCGATGCGGCGAACGCGTTGCCAGCACACCGCGCTTGCCACCCCCGCGTGGCGGGCGCACTTCAGCCTTCCAGCCTTCGCTGCGATGGAACACGAAGATCAGCCAGATGCGCTCGAACCCGGCCAGATCGCGAAATGCGGCCGCAGGGAAACCCTCCACGAATTCGATGATCGCCTCGGACGACGCGCCGCTTTCGGTGCCTTTGACCACGGTGGGCTGGTGCGGCGCGTCGATGCGACGTGCATACGGCGAGCGCACGAACGCGATCGGATGGCTGGCGAAGCTGGCTGGCAGGTCGTTCATGGCGGGCGTTCGTGAAGTAGTCGGCCACAAGTATCCCATTGCCGGTTGACGCCGGCAGGTTACAGTTGGCAGGTTGCTATGTCCTGAACCCGTTTTGTTGCCAGCGAGGCCAATCATGAAATTCCTGTTGATGATCTACCCCGATTCGACGCTGATGGACGCGTTGCCGGAAGGCGAGTTCGACACGCGCATGCACAGCTGTATCAAGCACGCCGACGAGCTGCGCGACGCAGGCCAGCTGCTGGATACGCAACAGCTGGAAGATCCGGCTACCGCGAAATCCGTGCGCATCCGCGACAACAAGGTCAGCGTGCTCGATGGTCCGTTCGCCGAAACCAAGGAGTACCTGGGAGGCTTCCAGCTGATCGAGGCGGCGGACATGGACGAGGCGGTTCGGATCGCCGCGGAGATTCCGTGGACAAAGACCGGCTGCGTGGAGGTGCGTCCGGTACGTGATTTCGAGGCCGTGCGTCAACGGGTCGGTGCATGAGCGATTTCGACGACGACTTCGACGCCGAACACGAGTTCGACGATCTCGACGAGGATTCGGTCGAGGCGAAGGTCTGGCAGTTCCTGTTGCTGATCAATCCCGGCGACGAGGAAACCGCGCTGCTGCAATTCACCGACTACCGCGAGGCAGTGGCCGATGTCGACGCGGACGACATCGAGCCGATCGCGGTGATCGGCCGGGTAATCGACTGGCGCTCGGGTTTCATCGTCGACGCGCACGACATGCGCTCGCTGATCCAGGCGGTCAACGAACTGGCATCGCGCTGGAATCTTTCGATCGACTGGAATGGCGATCCGGACGACGACGAATTCTTCGACGACATGGACTCGGCCGAACTTTTTTCCATCGCCTACGACCGGCTGGCCGAATTCGGCTACACGCTGTGGGCGTGGGAAACCGACGGCGA
>JBDTZX010000442.1:0-1972 GCA_040004895.1 Rhodanobacter sp.
TGGTTCGCTCCGCGCTGAAGACCGTCGGCGATACCTATACCGCCACCTCGGTCGATACCAACAAGGACATCGTGATCGAAGTTTCGGTCGAGCCTGCCACCGAAAAGAAAATCGACGATACCGTCACCGTGACGGGTGGCGAGGACTGGGTGTTGTGGATCGACGCCGTGAGTGATGCCGGCGTGCTGGCCGATGGCGGCAGGACGGTGGCCTATAGCCATCGGCACCGAAATCACCTGGCCGATCTACTGGCACGGCGCGCTGGGCCGCGCGAAACAGCATCTTGATCGCACTGCCGCCGAGTTGCGCGAGCGGCACAAGGCGAACGGCCTGCCTGCCAACTTGGCGAGGACGAAGTCGGTGGTGACCCAGGCCCCCGCGGCGATCCCGGTGCTTCCGCTGTATATCGCACTGGCGTTCCGCGTGATGAAGCACAAAGGGGCTGCACGCAGGAACCATCGAACAGACCAACCGTCTGTTCCGCGAACGTCTGTATCGCGCCGACGGGCAACCACCGGCCACCGACGACGAAGGCCGGCTGCGACTGGATGACCGGGAGCTGCGTGACGACGTGCAGCAGCGCTGCAAGCAACTCTGGCCGCAGGTGAACACCGCGAACCTGTTCGAGTTGACCGACTACGCCGGCTACAAGCACGGCTTCCTGCAGCTGTTCGGCTTCGATCGTGCGGACATCGATTGCGGCGCGGACGTCGCCACTGAGGCCACGTTCGACTGCATCGAACTCTGATCGTCGATATCGCGTCGCCCTGATCCGATCCGGCGGCGCGAACCATGCGCATCCACTCAGTTCTGCGTCTGCAGCCAGCGTTCCGCGCGCTCGAGATCCTCAAGTGTGTCGATGCCCGGCGGAAATGGCTCCGGGGTCAGACGAACGGCAATGGCGTGGCCGTGTTCGAGCACGCGCAACTGCTCCAGCGATTCGGCCTGTTCCAGCGGGGTGCGCGCCAGCGTGGCATAGCGCGCGAGAAATCCGGTTCGATAGGCATAGATGCCGATGTGGCGCAGGAATGGCGTGCCGGACGGCAAGCTCTGGCGGTCGAGTGCGAACGCATCGCGGGCCCATGGCAGCGGCGCACGACTGAAATACAAGGCACGTCCGTTCACACCGCGCACCAGTTTCACCACGTTCGGATCGAACAGCTCCTGCGCGTCGATGATCGGTGTAGCCAGCGTCGCCATCGGTGCATCATCCCCCGCCAGCGCCTGCGCTACTGCGCGGATCCCGGCGGCGGGCGCGAACGGTTCGTCGCCCTGCAGGTTCACCACGATGGTGTCATCGTTCCAGCCGTAGTGAGCGGCACATTCGGCCAGCCGGTCGCTGCCGGAGACATGGTCGCTGCGCGTCATGCAGATTTGCACGCCCTCCTGCCCGACCAGGGCATCGGCGATGCGCGGATCGTCCACTGCCACCACGACCTGACTCGCACCGGCCTGCAACGCGCGCTGGGCCACCCGCACCACCATCGGCACGCCGCCGATTTCACGCAGTGGCTTCTCCGGCAGACGCGTCGAACCGTAGCGGGCCGGGATGGCGACGATGAAAGGAACCGTGGCGTTGGACATGGACGATCCTGATACTGCCGGCAAGCCTAGCCGCAACTGCTCGTGCTGGCGAGTCGAGGTCTCAGCCGGCCGTCTTCAGATCGAAACCGCATCCATTCGCCAGCTCGATGAAGCCCGGAAACGATGTAGCCACATGTGTGCAGTCGTTGATCCTGACCGGGCCGCTGGCAACCAGCCCGGCGATCGCAAAGCTCATCGCTATCCGGTGATCGAGATGGGTTTCCACGCTGCCCGGCCCGAGTCTGCCGCCCTGGATGATGGCGCCATCCGGGGTTTCCTCGATCGACACGCCCAGCGCGCGGAGTCCCGTGGCCATCGTCGCGATACGGTCGGATTCCTTCACGCGCAACTCGGCGGCGCCGCGAACGACCGTGCGGCCGCTGGCAAC
>JBDTZX010000211.1:0-6492 GCA_040004895.1 Rhodanobacter sp.
GGGACTGGCGCACCCACCGCTCGGCCTGCTAAAAAGCGGACGGGCACGCCATGGGGGAGTGACCACCGTGATGCGTCGATGCATCGCGTGTCATCGGATGACATCCAGGGAAAGTTGATGAATCGCAAACCACTGATGCCGGCGCTGGCGCTGCTGGCGCTCGTCTTCGTTTCGACCGTTTTTCCAAACCGCGCCCGCGCCGCTGGCGATCCATCTGGCGAAGGCCGCGTGTCGGCAAAGACCGAAAGCTTTCTCGAGTCGCTGCATTTCGAAACCGGCCGGATCTCCGTTTCCGCAGCCAAGGCGACGCTCCAGATTGCCCCGGGCTACAGCTTTCTGCCGCCCGCGGATGCACAACGGGTGCTCACCGAGTTGTGGCACAACCCGCCCGACCCCGCCGTGCTGGGCATGATCCTGCCCAGCACCGATCCGCATGTATTGCTGGATGAAAGAAACTGGGCCGTCGTGGTGACGTACACCGAAGAGGGATACGTCTCCGACGCGGATGCGGCCAAGATCGACTATTCCGCCATGCTCAAGGACATGCAGAAGGGCAATCAGGAATCGAATCCCGAGCGCCTCAAGCAGGGTTACCCGGCGATCGAGCTGGTCGGCTGGGCCGAGTCGCCGCGGTACGACGCCGCCACGCACAAGCTGTACTGGGCGCAGGACCTGAAGTTCAAGAAAGCCGATGGCTCACCGGATGGACAGTCGTTGAACTACAACATCCGCGTGCTGGGTCGACACGGCTATCTTTCGCTCAACGCGGTGGCCTCGGTCGACACGCTGGCCAAGGTGAAGGCGGACATGCCGCAGGTACTGGCGATGACCGATTTCGATACCGGGCAGCGCTACAGCGACTACGACAGCAAGACGGACAAGCTCGCCGCTTACGGCATCGCGGCGTTGGTTGCCGGTGGCATTGCCGCAAAAGCCGGCCTGTTCGCCAAGCTCGGACTGATGCTGCTGGCGCTGAAGAAATTCGTCATCATCGGCATTGCAGCGGTGGCCGCGGCGGTGCGCAAATTCTTCGGTCGCCGCAAGAGCTAAGTATCCGGCTATGGACACCGCGCCGGAACATGGTCTGCATGCCCGGCGACGGAATCCACGCAGCCGAGCACTGGCTGAGGCGAGCGAGCGCGTCGGCATCGGGCGGGACGCGCATCGTATTCCCGCGCTGCGCCGGCACGACAGGGATTTTGCATTCGGGCACAGTGTGTGCGCCGACGATGCGTACTGGCAGACACGCTGCCATGGGCATCTGGCGCAGCTCGATCGTTTGCTGCAGAACCAGAGCACATCCGGTGATCTGGATCTGCGTGCCTATCTGCGCGCCCGCTGATCCGGTCCGGATCAGCTCACGTCCACACCCAGCCCGCTCAATCGACGCAATCCATCGGCGCTGGGAATCAGTACGCGGTCGGCGCCCGGTCGACGCAACCAGCCCGCATCGAACATCGCCCCGGTCAAGGCAACACCCAGCGGGCCACCCAGGTGCATGCGGCGCTCGGTCCAGTCCAGACAGCTGCGGCCGTGGATGCCGGCCACGCCATCCAGCCGAAGTCCTTGCGCCTTCAATGCGTCGATACCCGCGGGTCGCAGATGCAAGCCGTGCGTACCGATCTGCAGCCATTCGTGCTGCAGCAGCGCGGTGCACAACGCCACCCCGAGTTGACCGGCCAGATGTCGGTAGCAGAAACGCGCCCGGCGCAGTCTTGCATCGCCCCTGGTCGGCGGCGCGATGGCCGGCTGTCGCGCCAGCGCGAGCGACTCCAGCATCGATGCCACGCGTTCGTCGGCCAGCCGGTAGTAACGATGACGTCCTTGCGCATGCAGTGCCAGCAGACCGCCGTCGAGTAATCGGTGCAGATGCGCACTGGCGGTGGCCGGCGCGATGCCGGCGGCACGGGCGAGTTCACCGGCGGGTCGGGCGGTGCCGTCGCTCAGCACCAGCAGCATCGCGGCACGTGCCGGCTCTGCCAGCAGACTGCCCAGTTCGGCGAGCTGATAGCGATTGAGCGGCGCGGCGTTGTCCATGCGCGCAGTCTAGCCGCGCTGATCGGCGTGATGGTTGGGCCCTTGTCGAAGCATCGGTCAGCTGCCGCGCGGTTTCGCCCGGTGGGTCGGAGTGGCCGTCCACGGGTCGTCCGGCCACGGGTGACGCGGATAACGACCTTTCAATTCCTTCTTCACTTCGGGATAGGTGCGTTCCCAGAAGCCCTTCAGATCCTGGGTGACCTGGATCGGTCGGCCAGCGGGCGAGAGCAGATGCAGGGTGACCGGAATGCGGCCACCGCCGACGCGCGGCGTATCGGCCAGGCCGAACAATTCCTGCAGCTTCACCGCCAGCACCGGCGACTCGCCTTGGGCATATTCGAGTCGCCGGCTTTGGCCGCTAGGCACCATGAGCGTCTCAGGAGCCTGCGTATCGAGCGAGCGACGCTGCTCGTGGCTGAACATCGACGCAAGCGCCTGCGACAGTTCCTCGGCGTTCAGTGCATCGAGTCCGCGCTTGCCGTCCAGGTACGGCGCCAGCCAGCCATCGAGCGATCCCAGCAACGCCGCGTCGGAGACATCCGGCAGCTTCAGCTCGGGCATCCATGCACGCACCGCCTGCATGCGCGCGCGCAGGCGATGCGTGCCGAGGCTCCATGGCAACACGCCGAGGCCCTTGTTGCGAACGGCGGCAAGCAGCGCCTGCAGCGCGTCCTCCGGCTTGACCGGCACACTGCGGCGCTCCAGCACGATCGCACCGAAGCGGCGCTCCTCGAACGCCTCGACCGCCGACCGCTGCTCGTTCCAGCGCAGCACGCGCTCGCGGATGAACTGCGCGGAACACTCGCGCTCGAGCAGCTGCGGATCGAAGGGCGTGGCAGCCAGAATCAGGCTGTCGCGTGCATCGTGTCGGAGGTCGAGCACTACCAGCCACGGCTCGCCCAGCAACGCGGTACTTTCATGCAATCGTGCACCGCGACCGTTGGCCAGCGTGTAGCGCTGGGAGTTGCTCTCGTCGCGGTGTGCAATGCGGTCCGGAAATGCATGCAGCAGCAGATCGCCAACCGTGTGGCTGTCGGGCACGCCGCTGGCCGCGGTACGGACGTCCAGACGTCTGCGCCAGCCTTTGCTGGCCTGCTCGATCGCCACCAGTGCGCCGCGATCGACATCGCCGCCGGCAACCGGGTGACGACGATCGCGCCAAGCGTGCAGCGCATCGACACGGGCGCGGAAATCGTCACTGCGCGAGTGCGCGCCACGCAGCGGCGAGCGCGCCTCCATCAGCGCCAGCAGGTCGGCGACCAGCGCATGCAGCCCGGGCGGCGCGCGCAATGCCGCGGCAGCGAGTCGCGGCGCGGTACCGAGTTCCAGTGTTTGCCTTCCCAGCGTCGAGATGCGACCCTCCGGGCCCAGTGCACCGAGACTGCCCAGCAGAACATTCGCCTGCGCGAGCGCACCGGCTGGCGGTGGATCGAGCCAGCGCAGGCTGTTGCTGCCATCTGTCGCGATGCCCCATGCCGCCAGTTCGAGCGCCAGGCCGGACAGCTCGGCCTGGCTGATTTCCGCCGTGCGCGACGCTTCCAGCCGTTTGCTTTGCGGCCATAGTCGATAGGTCACGCCGGCCGCTACCCGGCCGGCGCGCCCGGCGCGCTGATCGGCCGACGCCTGCGAAATCGCCACGGTTTCCAGCCGTGTGAATCCGGAATTCGGATCGAATCGCGGCTCGCGTGCCAGGCCCGCGTCGATCACCACACGGATACCCGGCAGGGTGACGCTGGATTCGGCTACGTTGGTCGCCAGCACGATCCGGCGCATGCCGGGTTCGGCGGCGTTGAGGGCGACCTGCTGTTCGGTCAGTGACAGCTCGCCATGCAGTGCAAGAACTTCCACGTTGCCGGCCACATCGAATGCTTCGCCGAGCAGCATTTGCGCACGCGCGATCTCGCGCCTGCCTGGCAGAAACGCCAGCACGTCGCCCTGGTTTTCCAGCACGGCCTGACGCGCGACTCGGACCAGCTGGTGTTCGAGACTCTCCTGCGTGCGTGCCGGCGGATGTTCGATGCGCACCGGAAAGCTGCGGCCCGGACTGGAGATCCGCGGTGCGTCGAACCAGCGCGCGACGCGCTCGCCATCCAGCGTGGCCGACATCACCACCAGCCGGAGATCGGGCCGCAGCGTCGCCTGCACGTCCAGCGCGAGCGTGGCGCCCAGATCGCCGGCGAGATGGCGCTCGTGGAATTCGTCGAACAGGATGGCACCGATGCCGTCGAGTTCCGGATCGCGCTGGATCAGTCGTGTGAGGATGCCCTCGGTAAGCACTTCGATCCGCGT
Source organism: Rhodanobacter sp. (assembly GCA_040004895.1). Lineage (GTDB taxonomy): Bacteria > Pseudomonadota > Gammaproteobacteria > Xanthomonadales > Rhodanobacteraceae > Rhodanobacter. The sequence goes on from JBDTZX010000211.1 coordinate 4,327, forward strand.
GCTGCCGCTCACCTTCGATTCGAAGCGGATGCGATAGCCGACCGTCTGGCCGACGCTTTCGCCCAGCTGCTGTGCCATGAATTGCGCGGCGGCACGCGCGGCGATCCGGCGAGGTTCAAGCACCACGATCTTTCGACTCGCCAGCCACGCCGCATCAAGCAACGCCAGCGGCACCTGGGTGGTCTTGCCGGCACCCGGCGGTGCTTCCAGTACCAGCCGGGGATGCGCTGCGAGCGAAGCGCGGATGTCCGGCAACAGTGGATCGATCGGGAACGTGGGCATCGATGCGGTCATCCGCGCAGATGATAACCGCTGGTCCGAATCAGCTGCGCCAGGAATCGGGGCGACGCCGTTGTCCGCCCCGCTCCGTTCCGGCAATCACCGTCAGCGCGACAGGGCCGCCGGCAGCAGGCACGCATGCTCGGACTTGCGCGCCGCATCCACGCCGCGCGGATCGCCGTTGTGCTTGCGCACTGCGCTGACCACCTGCCAGTTGCGTTCGCACAGGTTGCCGTGGCGGGTGCCCTGCTTCCACGACTGCATCGCCATGTCCTGGGCACTGGTGTAGTCGCCCTGCTGCAAGGCCGTCTCGGCATGCTGTTGCAACTGCTCCGGCCAGCTCGGCGCGGCGTTGTACGGAGCGCCCGGCAACGGCGTGTTCGCCGCCGGCGGCTCGTAACCGGACGGCGCGCCGGACGAGGACGCGACCTTGTTCGCCGATGCGCGCAGCGGTGCCAGCGATTCGAACTTGCCCTGGTAGTCATCGGTGATCTGCCGGGCATCCTCGGCGCCGCGGATCACCCGCGGAGTGATCAACACAATCAGCTCGGTGCGGTCGCGCTTGCGTTCGGTGGTACCGAACAGCCGTCCCAGTACCGGGATGCGATTGAGCACCGGAATGCCGTCGTCGGTATTCGATTCATCCTGCTGGATCAGTCCGCCAAGCAGCACCGTCTGACCGCTCTGCACGGCGACCTGGGTCGCCACGTCACGTTGGGCGATGGTGTAGTTGCCTTGTGCATTCTGCACGCCGGGCGTGCTGACCTGCTGATGGACGTTGAGGTAGACCAGGCCACCCGGATTCACGCGCGGCTGCACGTCGAGGATGACGCCGGTAGGCAGATACGTGACGGAACTGGCCGTGGTGTCCGTGGTGCCTGCTCCGCCGAGGCCGATCAATGACGTCTGATTGATTGGAATCTGATTGCCGACCTGGATATGCGCTTTCTGGTTGTTGAGCACCACCATCGACGGTGCCGACAGGGTCTTGGTGTTGCCGCTGGTTTCCAGCGCGCTCAAGGCGACCTGCATCTTGCTGTTGATGAAGGAATAGAACAGCGAGTCCGCGGCGTTGTATGCGTTGCCGCCGCCGCCCAGACCGACCTGACGGTGGCGGTAAGGCTGGCCGAGTTTGTTGACACTGCCGTCGGCGTTGAAGGTGCTGCCGGTCAGACCGTCCAGGTACCACTGCACGCCGAACTGGAGATCGCCGCTGAGCGTGACCTCCAGAATCCGCGTTTCGATCTGCACCTGCAGCGGCACATTGTCGAGCTTCCTGATCGCTGCCTTCATCTCTTCCCACTGCGCCGGTCGTGCGCGCACCAGCAGTTGCTGATTGGTATCGACCGAGCTGATGCGCACACTGCCGTCGCTGGAGGTGTATTGCTGGTCGCCCGAACCGGAGCCGCCTTCGCTGCTGCTCGCACTACTGCCACCCGCCATGCCGGCGCTGCCACCAAGGCTGCTGCTGCCGTCGCGACTTTCCGAGCCCGGCGTGCCCATGCTGCTGCCGAAACCTGACGTTCCGGTGCTGCCGCCGAGTCCGCCGGTGCCGCCCAGGCCGCCCGATCCCGCCGCGAGTCCGCCGCTGTTGCCGAAACTGCCCGCGGTGCTGCCCATGCTGCTGCCGTTCGTGTTGTCCGCGCTGCCCAGCGTGCCGCCGCTCAGGCCCGGGCCGACCTTGCCGCCACTGTCGCCGCCGTTGCCGGCGCCGTTGGTGTAGATCTGTGCCAGGTACTTCGCCAGATCGGACGCCTTGATGTTGCGCACGTCGTAGACGAACAGCTGCGGCTGATTGCCGCCGCCACGATCGATGGTGGTGATCCAGTCGCCGACCTCCTCCAGGTATTGCGGCTGCGTGCTGATCACCACCAGCGCATTGGTGCG
>JBDTZX010000312.1:0-6476 GCA_040004895.1 Rhodanobacter sp.
CGCCCATGAACATGGGCGGGCGGGTGCAGCCGCGGAACAGCGCGTTTTTATGCATGGCAATTCAGCGCCTTCATCATCATGTGCAAGCGCCGACAGCGCTGGTCTTCAGGAACATGGTGGCGATCTGGCTCGCCGCGCCGATCAGGATGCCGCCGATAAGCACCGGCGCCACATCGGAAATGCGCTTATGTGCAAAAGCGATCTGGTAGCCGGCGAAGATGACGGCGATGGTTACCACGACGATCGAAATCGCGTTCAGAATCGCTTTGATGTTGCTGGCAAAGCCGCATGTGGTCGTAATCGTTTCGGCCGCGTCCTGGCCGAACGCCACGCTCGGAACAAGCAAGGCAAGCAGGATTGCCATGTAGAGAAACGTGCACAGGCGCGCTCGGCTGGAGTTCTGGATGCTGCGGGTGAGCAGGTTCGATGCCATCTCGATTTTCCTTTGATGATTGAGAAAGTTGCGGCCATTTGACGATGGCCGCTTCAGGGGCGATTGCGTGTCGTGCAATCGGATTCACCACGGCTGCTTCGAAAAATCGAGGCAGGTTTCGGCCTTGCGGCCATCCGGACAAGCGCTGAAACACTTGTCAAAACGGTAGAGGTACGCTTCAGAGATTCCGTACGAAGGTCAGAACACAAACGCAGCATCGCTGTTCTCCTGGCGAAGGTCGGCGTGATCGCCGGCCATTGGCGTCGACCCGGCATGCGTCGATGCCATTCGAACTGGTGCGACGGCAGGCGTGGGTATGGATACGACCGGTGGATCGTTCGGACCCCGTACTTGCGGCACAAAGACCGAGTCACTCGTCGTGGTTGTTGCCGCACCGGATGCGACTGCAGGGGCGGTCGGGGATACGGTGGAATTTGCTTGCAGTGCAGCTTCTCCTGGTGGGGTCGGTTGGGACGGTACCTGGGCCGGATCACTGGTGCGGACGACTGAAGGCGCTGTCTTTACGGAGGGAACCAACGACGCCACCGCGGTATCGAGGGCTACGCTGCGTATTGCCTGTCGATACGATGCGTCAGTCGGTGCAGTCAGTGGCATGCCCCTCGCTTTGTTGTTGTAGGCGAAGGCCTGGAATTGCAACGGTATCGGCTGGGTGGCATCGGCTTCCACATTGGTGGTGCCCGCACTGTTGATCGAGTCGTACACTTTCTGCACGTAACCGTCCTGGTATCCAGTGACAAAATTCCCCGAGTAGTAGCAACTGAAGGCCTTGCCCCAATTACCACCGGAACTGCGGTAACAGGCGGCAAGAATGTTGGAGCCGGCGGTCAGGTTCGGACAGAGCTGAAAAGCCTTTTCGTATGAGTCGAGCCCGTACTTGCCGAGATTCGCGCGATTCACCTGAGCCACGCCCAGCGAGTAGTTGTAGCCCTTGGCATCGAGCATGTGCACGGTGGCCAATGCTTCGCCCAGGTTTTGCGGCTGCCTGACCAGTTGCCCGCCTACCACGCCGATCGCATACGGGTTGGAACTGGATTCGACATTGACGATATGACGCATCACCTCCGCCGGTACGGCGAGGTTCTGGCATGCCATCAATTCCATTCCACTAAACATGTTTCCCGCCTCCTGTGACTGTGAAGTTCCGTGTGGTGATGATCGTCAGCTTTGAGCAAAGCTTCGGGTCGGATCGAAATCGATGCCGGTGATGCTGCGCTTGCCTGCGTGCGCCTTGATGTGTACGACAATGTCGATGGTCATCATCAGCAGGCGCTTGATCGTGGCGAATTCCAGTCCCGCGCCTTCGGTGGACGCCTTGACCATCAGCGCGAGCTGATCCCAGGTCTGTTCCGTGCTGCCCGAGTGGCAACTGGTGATCGAACCGGGATGGCCCGAAGCGCAGTTGCGGATGAAATAGAACGATTCGTCGCCGCGCAGCTCGGCCAGGATGATGCGATCCGGCTTCATGCGCAGGCAGGCTTCCATGCAGCTCTTGGCGGTGACGTTGCTGGCGCTCTGACCGCCCTTGGAATAAAGCAGATGCACGACATTGGGTTGATCGATGAACAGTTCGCGTGCGTCTTCGATGGTCACCAGCCGCTCGTCCGCGGGAATATGGTGAACCAGTGATTTCATGAAGGTGGTCTTGCCGCTGCCAGTGGCGCCGGAGACCACGATGTTCTTCTTGTTGATGACTGCCTTTCTGAAGAAGTCGGCGTAGCGTCGGGCCGCTCGCAATTCCAGCAGCTCGCGATCTGGTTCGCTGATGCCATGCCCGACTTCGAGGATCTCGTCGAAGAAGCCATCTTGTTGATATTGCTCGAGCGTTTTCATCTGTCGCGAAGGCAGGCGAATGGTGATGGATACGTGGTGGGCTTCGCAGGCAGGTGGAATCACGAACTGCGCGCGCTGGCCGGTCGGAAATGTCAGCGATACCACCGGGTCGGTATCGGTAATGCGTTGCCCGGTATTGCTCTCGTTGACCACAGCAGTGCAGAACTGTCGCGCACGCTCGAACGTCAGTGCGGGAACCGCGACTCGACGCCAGACGCCCCGGCTTTCCAGATACAGCTCGCCCGGGCGGTTGATGCAGATCTCGGTGACATCCGGCGACGCCATGAAATCCCGGACTCCCAGCACGTCGTACTGGTAGTCGAGAAATTCGCTCGAGACCTGGGCAACTACATCTTCCATGGGCTATGCGCTACTCATGATCAGAAACGAGCTACAACACCGCTGAAGTCCACGTCCTTCGCGACATAGACGTAGATGACGGTTCCCTGGTTGATCGTTACGGTTGCCGCTCGATTGGCTGAGGCCTGCACAGCCTGATTGGAGAGGTTCTGCACGCTCTGTGCCGTGTTGCTCTCGAACGGTTCCTGGGTAACAAAACCATTGCTGATAGTGGTGGTTCGCGGCCCGTGGATGGCAGCTTCATACTTGAAAGCATCGCTGAGCATGCTGATCAGCAGGGCGGAACTGATCCGGCTGGCCCAGTGAGCGTCGTAGTGACCCGGGACGCCTGCACCACCCAGATTGTCGATGCCGGGGCTGGCCATGTTCACGTCGATGCCGGTTGGCGTGATGATGCGGTCCCAGATGACAGCCACACGCCGCACGTTGGGCTGCATGTCGTAAGTACCAAGCACCTTTGAACCTTTTGGCAGCAGCAGTTTGCGCCCGTTGAACGAGTACACCGGCTCGGTGACCAGGCATGATGTGTACCCGGGAATATCCGAAATAATGTGCGTCTCAAGCACGCAGCGAATGTACGTACCACGTTGCATGAGCGTGTCGGCGTGTGCCAGCGGTTGCGCGCTGGTCGGTCCGGAACCATTCAATTCGCCAGGGCGCGGGCCGCTCTGCGGCTCTTGCGTGACGGACGCCTGTTGCCCACCGCCGGAGACATCGTCACCCTCTACGATTCTGCGCTGCAGCAGCGTGGGGCCATGGGGTGCCGGGGCCATCGTCGATGTTTGTGGCTGAGGCAACGGGGGCAATGGCTGTTGTGCCAGCGGAATCGGTTGCGGGGGAGGCAGCTGCGGCATCGCGAACGTTCGCGGTGCCTCAGCGACGGTTACTTTTTCCTCTTTCGGCTTGGGCTGATCGCTGCGTTTGCCTGCACTGGTGATCATCCAGTAAGCCACAAAAAGCAGCAGCAGAACGACCGCACCCAGAAGCAGCAGCGCACGCTGGTTCATGCGTCGAAGATCATTCGATCTCAGCTGCGGTGCACCGGCGTCCAGATCCGGTGCAGAGGACTGCTGGTACTGCGTGGAATAAGGGTTGTTGGCCAACGGATCGGCGCGGCCGCCCTGCGGTTCGCGCGGAGGCTGGTTGGCATCGTTGCCTTCGTCAGACTGGTAGGGAGTATTCGGGCTCACTTTTTGGTGTTCCTTCGCAGACCTACAACGTTGTCACCGTGACGAATGACCAGATAGGAATACGTGCCATGGACGACGATCGTGTTGCCTTCGACTGTCGTGTTGACCAGCGAGTCTTCTCCATGTTCTTTTTCACGCATGAAGATGGCAGGGAAGTCCCCGGTGGGAAACTGCTTCATGTCGCTCATCTTGATATACGTGAAGCGCCCATCGTCATAGACATTGACGGGTACAAGCCACGGCGCTTTCTTGTTGCGCGTTGCGTAGTCGTAATCGAAGTTGTAGCTGCGCCCGGCTACCAGGGTGGTGTTCAGAGCTGAGGTATCGGTCTCCTTTTTCAACTCTTTCGAGAAGCTGGCATCCGACGGATACGTGAACGCGACCTTGTATTCCACCCCGGCACGCCGGGCCTGTTCCAGTGTCTTCCAGTCCGTGGCCACCACCTTCAATTCGAAGATGTAGGAGTGCGTCGCGGTGCGGATCATCATGTTGGTGTCGACGTCGACGTTCTTGGGCTTGAGATAGAACACGTTGTCGCGCCGGGTCAGCTCCCATCCGCCACTGAACCCGGTGCTGTAGTCGAGAATCTTTTCATTCGGGCTCAGCTCGATCTGCGTGGTGATGCCAAGTCCTGTCCGCACCGTGTAGATGTGGTCAGGCTGGTATTCGTATTGCGAAACGACTTGCGCGCGCAAGGACAGAGGCGCGCCAACCGTTGCGCACAAGGCAACCGCCAAGCCGAAAATGCCTGGTCTATTCATTGATGACCCACTCCATTTGCGGACTCTCTTGTCGGTGCTGCTGGCACTGGGGGCGCCGGGCTGGCCGCGCCGGGTTGCTGACCCCCCAGAGCAGGAGGCTGCGGAACGAGCCCCGGCGAAGGCACGACAGTGGATGACGCGGCCGCTGCAGGAACGCCCGGGTTTGATGGTGTGCCAGACGCGCCCTGCGACGGGAGCGGCGTACCCGGAATTTCGTCGGGTGCGGCTGATGCGTAATCGTTGTCCACGCGATAGCTGGTGACCCAGAAGCCGAGTGGATTTTCGATACGGTTCTGATCGTCCATTTCCAGGTTCGGCTTGTAGATAAATTCCATGGTCGCGATCTTGCTATCCATGGGGCGGGTTACACCGGTTTGTTTGTCGTAAAGGCTGCGCTGGAAGCGCACAGTTGCGCCTTTGGGCGCTACACCGGCGCCACCGCCGATAAGCACGATGCTCAAGAGCTTCACGCGTATCGCCCGGTCCTTGCCGTAGACCTTGTAGAGGCTGTCCGGATTCATCGACGAATACAGGCTGGTGTATTCCGCCTTGACACCCGGCGAAGACATCGTCTGAACCGTCGCCCAGTCATGCAGGTTCAGCATCGCCAGGTCATAGGATTCGCGCGCCAGCACAAAATGGGCGACGTTGCTTCGATTGATGGCTTCACTGGTACTTATGTGCTTGTTGGTAAAATCTTCCGTCAGCCGCGCAACGGTGCTGGTGCCGGTATAGGCATCGGCCATCACGATGTAGGGCACTTTCTCCTTGAGCGGAAGCATGTAGAAGTAGCCACCTGCAAGAATCAATGCCATGCCGATGGCGCTGAAGGCGACCCACCAGGCGCGACGCTCACTGCGCTTGGCAATGTCCGCGATGGTCAATTCGAAATTGACGGATCGGGCAACCGTTTCGTCAATTTTTCTGCTGGAGGCATCCTTTCTCGACATCAGTCAGTGCCCGGATCACTTGTCACGGAGTTTTGTTTGAGTTGCATTATTTCGAACCTGCAGATTTGACTGGTGCGGGTGAGTCAGTGGGGCTCTTTGCTGCAGCTTTTTCGGGGGTTATTGCGCTGGCCTGGTCCACCACGATCTGCCGATCGGTTGCCGTAACGAAAACGCCCTCCAAGGCATAAATCGTGTTCAGTTCGGCGGCGGCTTCGTGCACATCCGGCGTATGGATTTTCGACACCGGCGTGTACAGCGTGAAATCGGATGGAAGTCGATAGACAAGCGTCGTTCCCGCGTCTTTCGACCATCGTGTGAGCATGGTCTTGAGTGTTCCGTCCATGGGTGACGCAAAATAGGTGTAAGGCTGCTCCAGCGGAATCTCAGTGGTTTGGCTCTGGAATCGGTTGACCGACTTCCATGAACCGCCGAAGTCCTTGGCAGCTGGTGTCCCGCAGCCGCCCAAGGCAAGAGCCGACAAGGCCAGAATGCCCACGATGGTCGGATTCACGAAGATCTTTTTCACGTCGTACCCGCAATGTGAAATGAAACAGCCGAGCTGTGCAGAGCGCACGCCCAGAACGCTCTCAAGGCGCGCAAATACATGCCGTCGCCATGAAAAGCGTCGAGATGGAAACTGGAAAGGACAGGGTTTGTTCGCCGGACGGCGCGCGATTCAGAATGGCACGGATTTATGACAGCGATATTTTCACTGTGATACCTGCTTCGTCGAATTACTGCGGGAACCCCGTCTCCCGCAAAACAGCAACACTTCGATTCCATTCACGCTCCTTGTCCCAAACGGCCGTCATGGCCGCTTCTGAAACCATATTCCGATTTGGTATCCGCCCGTCACCCATGCCTCGATACTCGAGGGGGAAAGCGAAATCTGCCTCGGAATGTCCCCTGCACTTACTTACGACCGATTCTA
>JBDTZX010000393.1:0-6472 GCA_040004895.1 Rhodanobacter sp.
AGCGGTTGTCCGGCAGTTCCTTCAGCGAGACGAAGAACGCGGCCTGCTGCGAACCGGGCTGGCCACCGAACTTGAAACGCTCCCAGCTCTGCTTGACCAGTGAGTCGACGAAGCCACCGCCGGTGAAGATCGAAGTCGAATTGAGATCATCCGACTTCCATTCGTAGCCGCCCGGCTCGGCGGCGAAGCCGGTGATCTTGCCGTCCTGGAACAGCAGCAGTCCGTAACCTTCGGGAACCACGATCTTCGAGCCGTTGGTGATGATGTTCGAGGAAGCCTTGGTGTTCGAACCGCGCCCGGCATTGGTGCCGTGCGGCACCGCGGCGAACAGCGCCGCGGTCGCCGGCAAGCCGTCCGGAATCGTGTAGAAATCCTTCCACTGGTCGGCCAGCACCCCACCGACCGACCCCGCCACTGCCTGAAAAAGACCCATGACATCTCTCCGTGGTTCGTGGCTGGGTAACGTACCCGCCATGCCCGGCGACTATACCCGGACGGCGGGCCCGTGGGCTGCCATGCAGAACAACGCCGAAGGGAGTCAGGCTCTTCTAATTTCTGTACATCCGAATTCGATAGCCAAGTCAGAGCTCGTAGTTACGCTACCCGTGGATCTCCTTGCCGTCAGCGTCATAAACGATGCCCTCGCACAAATCGATCAGCACGGCGTTCACGTCATCATTGAAAAAATCCGGCTCGGAAGCGCAACGCATGGTTCCGGGCGTGGCGGCGTCATCCGTGAACCGTTTCCAGAGTACGGCTCGATGGTCGGCAAGCACTACCCAGTCGACGGGCATGTCGCCTTCGTCTACGAGGACGGCACCATTCGCCCACGAACCATCAGACTTCAATTCGGCGAGCTTTTTCATCCTGTGCATCTGCGCCGCGAACTGGGCCGCGATCTTCAGGTAAGGCATTCGCACATCAGCACGGTCGTGGACGATGAAGGAGGTGTGCGGTTCCGCTTTCACGCGTTGCGTCATGCCGGGGGGCCGCCTGCGCAAGGGCGAGTTCTGCCTCCAGCCGGGCCAATGTCACGTCGGGCTTTACCAAGGCGCCGTGACTGATCTGCAACCACGCCGAAAGGACAAGGTTTGCCGGGGAGTCGAGGCGTTGCAGGGTGACCGCGATCTGCGGTTCCCGCTTTTCGTAAGGCTCGATATAGGCTGGTTTGCTGACCTTGAAATGAGCCTCCAAGTCCATCAAGGCTTTGGCGGCCTTGACCTCGGCGCCTATTTGATCAAACGGTTCCGACAGGCCGGCGTCGATCAGTTCACGCAGCTCGCCCGGTTCGATGTGATCTGCGAATCGCTCGCGATTGGTCGCCTTGTCGGGTAATAACGCCAGCAGCGCGCGGGATATGGCGGGCGCGTAGGTCGTGCCTTCGCTTCCGGTGGTCCAAGGCAGCATCAGGTACTGCTGGGAGCGGCTCTTGACCGAAAGGACGGTTCCATTGGCCAGTTCGATCTTGACCGATACATAAGGGTAGTCGTCGGTGTGCGAGCCGCTGAATCCGCGTGTGACAACGGTGACCAGCTGACCGGGTCGCCTCAGGGATTCGCGCAAGGTTGCGGCTTTGGCTTTGAGGCTTGGATCGACGTTTTTGTGAGAGCCATCATCTGTACCTTCTTTCCAGATGCCATCAAGTGTCTGCTGCAGCTGGTTGTCAGTCAGCCCCAATGACGCGAGATCGGCCGCGGGTTGCAAGGGCGCCCGCAAGGCCTCGACCAAGTGAGTGACCTCGTTTGTCGGAATCTTCCGTGATGCGTAAGTCGCTACGCTGGACTTGGCCTGATATCCGTTGCCGTGGCTGCTGCGGCCAGTGAGCCGATAGTCGTTCCCAATCTTCTCGATAAGCAGGTCGGTCTTGAACGGTGATTGGGGACTGAGACCAGCCCAATACGAGCGAATGATGATCTTCTGCGCCACGGCGGCTGGTGGCGATTCGGCGTCAGTCGAGCCGGGGCAAAGAAAGAATGCTGCGAAAAGTGCGATCGCTCCCAACCGCATGAAGTCCAAGTGTGCCGCGCGCATCGTTGGCTATCTCCCTGTGTTCTCCAACTATATATCGGGGAATGCAAAGGGCAGGACGCGATAGCGCGTTGTCATTGCTTCGAGAAGGGCGTGGCCGGATCGGTCCGCTCATGGTCCGGTGAGGTGCTCGTGGGCGGCGGGCCGGCTGCCTAGAGTGACGGCTCACCCCACGATGGAGTCGCCCCGTGTCCGATACGCCTGCCTTGCTGGTCATCGACGTACAACAATCGTTCCTGCATGCGCGGTACTGGCGCGAGGACGATGTGCCGGTCTTCCGCGAGAACCTGTTGAAGCTGATCGACGCGGCGGCGGCGCGCGGCTGGCCTATCGTGCGCATCCTGCATGAAGACGCCGATGCGCATTTCACCGCGGCGTCGGGCATGGTGACGCCGATGGCGTGGGTGCCGGACGCGCACGACGCGGTGTTCCGCAAGCAGGTGCACAACGCGTTTACCGGCACGACACTTGAAGCCTGGCTACGCGAGCGCGGTATCGGGCGGGTGATCATCAGCGGCATCCGCACCGAGCAGTGTTGCGAGACCACCGCGCGGGTGGCCTCCGATCTCGGCTTTGCCGTGGACTACGTGACCGAGGCGACGCTGACTTTTCCGATGATCCACGCCGGCAGCGGGAACCACTACGATACGCAGGACATCAAGCAGCGCACGGAACTGGTTCTCGATGGCCGCTTTGCCCGCATCCGCACCGTCGATGACGTCCTCGCCGATCACTGAGGTGTGCTTCGTGCTGCCGCCGGGGCTGATCCTGCTGGATCTCGCCGGCGCGGCCGATGCGTTTCGCATTGCCGCCTCGATGGGATTGCCGCTGCGCTTGCGACTGCTGGCACCGATTGCCGACGGCGAGGTCGCCAGCACGGCGCTGGCGGGCATCGGCCTGGCCGGTATCGAGCCGCTGCCCGCGCAACTGGATGAGCACGCGATGATCGTGGTGTGCGGGGCCACCGGCAGCGGCGAGCAGGTGTTGGCCTCGCCTGAAAGCAAGGCGTTGGTGGCATGGTTGCGACTGCATGTCGGCCCCGGCCGGCGGCTGGCCTGCGTGTGCTCCGGTGCGTTGATGGCTGCCGCCGCTGGATTGCTGGATGGAAGGCGCTGCACCACGCATCACAGTCTGCTCGATACGCTGCACCGGCTGGCGCCGACGGCCGAGGTGCTGGACAGCCGCGTGTTCGTTGAGGATGGCGATATCCATACCAGCGCCGGCGTCACCGCGGGCATCGACCTGGCGCTGCACCTGATCGCCGGACTGGGCTCGTCGCGGCTGGCCGCCGCGGTGGCGCGGGAAATGGCCGTCTATATGCGGCGTGCTTCGGGTGACCCGGCGCTGTCGCCGTGGCTGGAAGGGCGCAACCACATGAACACGGCGATCCACCACGTGCAGGATGCACTGGCCAAGGCGCCCGACCAAGACTGGCCGCTGGCGCGATTGGCCGACATCGGCCACATGAGCGTGCGCAGCCTTACGCGGCATTTCCGCGAAGCCAGCGGCATGTCGATCAACAACTATCACGCACGCCTGCGCCTGGCACTGGCCCGCCAGGCCCTGGCCACCGGCGACAGCGTGGAACGCGCCGCCGAACGCGCCGGACTGGGCTCGGCACGCCAGTTGCGCCGGTTGTGGTCGAACCAGGCCAGTGACAGCCCGATGGCAGCGCGACGGCGGCATTGAGTGGCTTCGCAGGTGGATCGCAGTGAAGATCCGGTCATGGCCCGTATCTCATCGGATCGGAGGGTGGCTCTGTTGCGAACCGGGAAAAAGCAAGCCGGATATTCCTGCAGTTCAAGCGTGATGAAGATTGCGCTATAAGTTGCTTCGCACTTCGCCTCAGCCGACTCGTAAACGAAGCAAACAGGGAAATTATCCAGATGTCTAAAACAAGTCATTTGCGCGCACCCGTAGTCACCAGCCTTTTGCTCGCGCTGGCCGTGGCACTTCCCGCAAACGCAGGGAACGCCACCACCGCTGTTCAGACCACTCGTCCCGATCACATCGGAATCATTCTTCCACCAAGCCCGCCGCCGGCCCAGAATGTCGTGCCACCGGACAGCGGTCTGTACACGACGTACTCCTTTGGCGATGCGGGCGGTTACGTCTTATGGTTGGTCTGCGGCTCCACCGTGGGAAGCGATGGTTGCTACGGATCTGGAAACCTGGGACCGTTCGGTCACGCCGGCGCCATCATCGAAGGCAACGAAACGGTCAGCGGGAAGACGGTGACGCGCAACATTTACGTAGTGGATGACGCCGCAAATGGTGGTGCAGGAGTGAAGCTTTACATCTACACGAAGACCGATGTCGTGAGTTCGCCGTATGACCAAATCACGGTGAATCTGACCGGCACATTGTCATTGCCACTTGTTGGAGGAGCTGGCGCCGTCAGTTACATCGCAGCCAACAAAGGCTTTCTGTTCACCGGAACCAGCCGGAGTCAGGAGGCTGTCAGGATCGAGAAGGACAACTTGTCCATCACGGAGCTTGGCGGGTTTTCTCCGCCGATCAACGTGTCGTCGATTACTGCGGACAAGTACGGTTTCGTGACAGTGAATTTCGGTGGTTCCAGCGGTTTTGGCGGATTTTACGCATTTGATCCCAGCGGCAATTTCGATGAAGACGGTGGCGGAAACGACCTTGTCGCCGGCAATGCCAATGGCATCTCCATCGGCAGTCTTGCAGCGAATGGTGCCAGCGGAATCTCGGCATCGAGAATGCAGATCCGATTGAAGAAGACCTTCGTTAAACCGTAGACGAACTGGAACTGCCCGAACACGAACGGCGCCGTATTGCTACGGCGCCGTTCGTGTTCTTGGCTTTGACTTGGGGCTGGCGCGCTTCGAACACACCCGCCGCCTATGCCTGTACCGATGCATACGGTCACCATGCCGTAGTTCTGCTTGCGACAGCGCATGCGCGCACGAGGGGCGATCCGTACCGCACGGTGGCACCGGGCGAGTGGCAGAGCGATCGCGCCGCTCACTAGGTAGACCATTGGACGGTTCGAGTTTCAGATCACCCGTAACTGCCAGTGCCTGCGCGGCGAAGGTTTGGTTGAGTTCGATCCAGTCCAGTTGATCCTTGGGGGATGCCAGTCTGCCAAGGGCTGGTCCGGGTGTCGTGGCGCCTGCCGTGCGGAGTAAGCCGTTCGACGCCATGAGCGAGGGGACTCTTCGTTGGCCGCATTTCAACATTCACAACTGCTGACAGCTGTCACTGGCTGCAATCATTCCATGCCGCGCAGACTTGTGTCGTGGTTCGGGGATTGCACATGCCCCACACCGGACACCATCGCGTCAAACAGAGGAGAGTGCAGATCATGGCAGCGGCACAGCTGAGGATCGACGGGGCGAGCATCACGCAGGTGCGTGGGTTGCTTGCGGGCGCTGCCATCTTTACCGTTTTCGGTGCACTGTGGGTGGTCATGGCACTGATCCACTGGAGCGCACGGCCAGGATGGTGCCTGCCGGCGGCCTTGATGGCAGCGATCACATTGCTTGGTCTGTGCATCGCCAGCTTGTCTGCTTCAAGGCATATTCGGCGCGATGACAATCCGCTCGCCTTTGCTGCCGGCAAACAGGCCGGCATGCTGTTCGGCATCATCTTCGGCATCGAGGCGGGGCTCATCGCCCTGTGTGCGATGGTGCTGGCGCATCGGGGTCTCGAATTGTGGATTCCCATCGTGGCCGCCCTGATCATCGGCATCCACTTCCTGCCGCTGGCAAAGATATTCCAGGTGCCGCTGTACTACGGCACGGGCGTGCTGATGGTGCTCGGCGTGGCCGGTTGCCTGATCATCCCCGACTTTGCGCTGCGACTGTTGTGCATGGGATTGATGATGACTGCCGTGCTGTGGGGAAGCGCATTGGTACTGCTGTGGCAGACCCGGCTCTGATGCGTCCGGAACGGGCGCAGGTTCACCAGGCCTCTGTCGACCCAAACAGCTCAGCCACTTGAACCGACTACGGCGCCGTTTCGCAACGGCGCCGTAGTCGGTTTTCAGACCGTGACTTGATCAGAGCGCTTCGAAAATCCCCGCCGCGCCCATGCCGGTACCGATGCACATGGTGACCATTCCGTACTTCTGCTTGCGGCGGCGCATGCCGTGCACCAGGGTGGCGATGCGCACCGCGCCGGTGGCACCCAGCGGATGGCCGAGCGCGATGGCACCGCCGAGCGGATTGACCTTGCTGGGATCGAGCTTCAGATCACCCATCACCGCCAGCGCCTGCGCGGCGAAGGCTTCGTTGAGTTCGATCCAGTCCAGCTGATTCTGGGTGATGCCGGTTTGCTTGAGCGCTTTCGGAATCGCTTCCTTCGGGCCGATGCCCATCACTTCCGGTGGCACGCCGGCGACGGAGAAGCCGACGAAGCGGGCCAGCGGCTGCAGGTTGTATTCCTTGATCGCCTTTTCGCTGGCCAGCAGGATCGC
>JBDTZX010000388.1:0-1947 GCA_040004895.1 Rhodanobacter sp.
CCGAACTCGCGGCTGGAAGGCAAGGCGAACGTGTTCGTGTTTCCCAATCTGGACGCCGCCAATATCGCCTACAACATGACGCGCATGCTTTGCGACGGCGTGGTGATCGGCCCGATCCTGATGGGCGTGGCCAAGCCCGCGCACATCCTGATGCCGCAGTCGACCGTGCGCCGGGTGGTGAACATGAGTGCGGTGGCCTGCGTCGAGGCGCAGATCCGCGCTGCCGCGCGGCAGCAGGCCTGACCGGCACTCGGGCCGGCCTCCGTTCCAGGTGACATCGCCATGCGCCAACGCATGGCGATGATTTGGCGGGCATCCGGCCCAACAGTTAAACTCGGGCATTGATCCCGCGGCGACATCGGCTGCGGGAGTCCCCAAGCCAGGCGCTGCAACGGCGCTGCGGAGAATCTTCATGGATCAGCTCGACGACATCCTCAACCAGGATATCGACCCCACCGAAACGCGGGAATGGATGGACTCGCTCGATGCGGTGATCAGCCACGACGGCACCGAGCGCGCGCATTTCCTGCTTGAGCGCATGGTCGATTCGACGCGTCGTTCGGGCGGCTACCTGCCGTTCGATCCGACCACCGAATACGTCAACACGATCGCCGCGAACAACGAGGCGAAGATGCCCGGCGACGGCGCGATGGAATGGCGCATCCGCACGCTGATCCGCTGGAACGCGATGGCGATGGTGGTGCGTGCCAACCGCAAGCCGGGCGAACTGGGCGGGCACATCGCCAGCTTCGCTTCGTCGGCGACGCTGTACGACGTCGGCTTCAATCACTTCTGGCGCGCCCCGAGCGCGGACCACCCGGGCGACCTGATCTTTCATCAGGGCCATTCCAGCCCGGGCGTGTATGCGCGTTCGTTCCTCGAAGGCCGCATCGGCGAAGACCAGATGGACCTGTTCCGGATGGAAGTGGAAGGCAAGGGTCGCGGCCTTTCGTCCTATCCGCATCCGTGGCTGATGCCGGACTACTGGCAGGTGCCGACGGTATCGATGGGCCTGGGTCCGATCCAGGCGATCTATCAGGCGCAGTTCTTCAAATATCTCGAACATCGCGGGCTGATCCCCAAGAGCGACCGCAAGGTCTGGTGCTTCCTCGGCGATGGCGAGACCGACGAGCCGGAGTCGCTCGGCGCGATCTCGCTGGCCGGGCGCGAAGGTCTGGACAACCTGATCTTCGTGATCAACTGCAACCTGCAGCGCCTCGATGGCCCGGTACGCGGCAACGGCAAGATCATCCAGGAACTGGAAGGCAGCTTCCGCGGTTCGGGCTGGAATGCGATCAAGCTGGTCTGGGGCAGCTACTGGGACCCGCTGCTCGCGCGCGACACCAAGGGTGTGCTGCGCAAGCTGATGATGGAGACCGTCGACGGCGAGTATCAGGCGTGCAAGGCGTTCGGCGGCGCGTACACGCGCGAGCATTTCTTCGGCAAGTATCCGGAGACGCGCGAGATGGTCGCCAACCTCAGCGACGACGACATCTGGCGCCTCAACCGCGGCGGCCACGATCCGCACAAGGTCTATGCCGCCTACCACGCGGCCTCGAACACCAAGGGCATGCCGACGGTGATCCTGGCCAAGACGGTGAAGGGTTACGGCATGGGCGCGGCGGGCGAATCGCAGAACCCGACGCATCAGCAGAAGAAGCTGGACGAGGAAGCCGTGCGGCATTTCCGCGACCGCTTCCAGATCCCGATTTCCGACGACAAGCTCAAGGACGTGCCGTACTACCATCCGGGCAAGGACTCGGCGGAAGTGCAGTACATGCTCGAGCGTCGCAAGGCGCTCGGCGGTGCACTGCCGCAACGCCGGCGCAAAGCCGAGGAACAGCTCAAGGCGCCGGATCTTTCCGCGTTCGAGCAGATCACCAAGGGAACCGGCGAGCGCGAAATCTCCACCACCATGGCGCTGGTGCGCGGCATCAACCTGTTGCT
>JBDTZX010000416.1:0-1945 GCA_040004895.1 Rhodanobacter sp.
GCAAAACGCATCGGTCCATTGCAGCTTTCGGAATGATGCCGGTAGAAACCCTGCATACCGCCATGCAGGCTCTGTTCGGAAATCGTCTCGAGCATGTTCAAGAGTCCTTGTTGCACCCACCAAGCATAGCTGCGCCATTCGCAACACGATGTTCAGCCCGCGCTGCGTTCACCTTTGTCGCGGCCTGATAGAATGCACGCCTTGTGCGCCGCGCTCCCGGTCCACTTTTCGTTTCGAGGTATCCTCCCGATGTCATCCCCCGTTTCCGACAACGCCCCGGTTCCGTCCGGCTTCGGCGCACTCGCTCTGCATCCCGATGTTCTGCGTGTTCTAGCCGACGTCGGCTATGAATCGCCCTCGCCGATCCAGGCCGCCACCATCCCGCCGCTGCTCGAAGGCCGCGACGTGCTCGGCCAGGCTCAGACCGGCACCGGCAAGACGGCTGCGTTCGCGCTGCCGATCCTGTCGCGCATCCATCCGCGCGCCGGCAAGCCACAGGCGCTGGTGCTGGCGCCCACGCGCGAACTGGCCATCCAAGTGGCGGAAGCCTTCCAGCGCTATGCCGCGCACATCCCCGGTTTCCAGGTGCTGCCGATCTATGGCGGCCAGAGCTACGGCCCGCAGCTGCATTCGCTCAAGCGCGGCGTGCATGTGGTGGTGGGTACACCCGGCCGCGTGATCGATCACATGGACAAAGGCACGCTGGATCTTTCGGAACTGCGCTTTCTGGTGCTCGACGAAGCCGACGAAATGCTGCGCATGGGCTTCATCGACGACGTCGAGAAGGTATTGCAAGCGACCCCGCCAGAACGTCAGGTGGCTTTGTTCTCGGCCACCATGCCTTCGGTAATCCGCAAGATTGCCCAGCGGCACCTGAAAGATCCGGTCGAAGTCACGATCAAGTCGTCGACCACCACTGCGCCGAACATCCGCCAGCGCTACTGGTTCGTCAGCGGCATGCACAAGCTGGATGCGTTGACCCGCATCCTCGAGGCCGAGCCATTCGACGCGATGATCATCTTCGCGCGCACCAAGCAGGCCACCGAAGAGCTCGCCGGCAAGCTGCAGGCGCGCGGCTTGGCCGCCGCCGCGATCAACGGCGACATTGCCCAGCCGCAACGCGAGCGCGTGATCCAGCAGCTGAAGGACGGCAAGCTCGACATCCTGGTTGCCACCGACGTGGCGGCACGCGGCCTCGACGTGGAGCGCATCAGCCACGTGTTCAATTACGACATTCCGTACGACACCGAAAGCTACGTGCATCGCATCGGCCGCACCGGCCGTGCCGGTCGCAGTGGCGAGGCGATCCTGTTTGTCAGCCCGCGCGAGCGCGGCATGCTCGGCGCGATCGAGCGTGCCACCCGTCAGCCGATCGAGCAGATGCAGTTGCCGTCGGTGGACGTGGTCAACGACGTGCGCATCGGCAAGTTCAAGCAGCGTATCAGCGACACGCTGGCGCAGGGCAGCCTCGGCGAATTCCAGAAACTGATCGAGCAGTACGAGCAGGAACACAACGTGCCGGCGATCGAGATCGCCGCCGCGCTGGCGCGCATCGCCCAAGGCGACCAGCCACTGCTGCTAGCGCCGCCGAAGCGCGAGAAATACGAACCGGCCTCACGCGAGCGGGTCGAACGCGCGGCCCCGCGTGAACGCACGAGCAGCGAGCGGCGCCCGCCGAACGCGCGTGAAACAAGCACTGCCAGCCATCCGCCGCGCGAGTCCAGACCACACGAACAGCGGCCGCGTGAACACGCTGCGCACGAGAGCGCGCCACCACGCGACTTCGCCCACCGCACGGCGCGCGCGCATGCCACCGAGGAAGGCAAGAAGACCTATCGCGTCGAAGTCGGCCACGAGCACGGCGTGAAGCCCGGCAACATCGTCGGTGCCATCGCCAACGAGGCAGGGCTGGAGAGCCAGTTCATCGGACGTCTCAGCATCCGCG
>JBDTZX010000106.1:0-6435 GCA_040004895.1 Rhodanobacter sp.
AACTGGTCACCGACAAGCTGACTCGGGAAACCCATCACGGCGGCAAGTTCCTGGCGTTCGGTCCGGACGGCAAGCTTTACGTGCCGATCGGTGCGCCCTGCAACATTTGCGATCCAGCACCCGATCACGGCAAGCTCACGCGCATGAACAAGGATGGCAGCGGTGTCGAGGATGTGGCGCGCGGCATCCGCAACACGGTCGGTTTCGACTGGCAGCCCGGCACCCACCGACTGTGGTTCACTGACAACGGCCGCGACGAACTCGGCGACGATGTTCCCAGTGACGAATTG
This sequence comes from Rhodanobacter sp., assembly GCA_040004895.1. Classification (GTDB taxonomy): domain Bacteria; phylum Pseudomonadota; class Gammaproteobacteria; order Xanthomonadales; family Rhodanobacteraceae; genus Rhodanobacter. The sequence goes on from JBDTZX010000106.1 coordinate 291, forward strand.
AACGAGATCACCAAGCCGGATGAGCACTTCGGTTTTCCCTATTGCCACCAGGGCGACACACTCGACCCGGAATTCGGCAAGGGCAAGAGCTGCAAGAGCTACACGCCGCCGGTGGTGAAACTGGGCGCACATGTTGCCTCGCTCGGCATGCGCTTCTATCAGGGCAAGCAGTTTCCGGCCAGCTACAAGGGCGCGATCATCGTGGCCGAACACGGATCGTGGAACCGCACGAAGAAATCCGGCTATCGCGTGATGACGGTGCGCCTCAAGGGCAGCAAGGTGCTGTCCTACGAACCACTGATCACCGGCTTCGAACAGAACGAAAGCGCCTGGGGTCGTCCGGCAGATGTGCAGCCGCTGCCCGACGGCAGCGTGCTGGTCAGCGACGACCTCGCCGGCGCGGTGTACCGGGTGACGTACAAGCCCTAGAACAGGCCGCCAAACCGCCATCTCTCATCTATAGGTCCCCTCCCCTGCGCGCAGGGGAGGGGCAGGGTGGGGTAGCTTTTCATCTGATCTGATTCCTCGCGGAAGCGAGCAACCCCTTCCAGCCTCCCCTGCATGCGGGTGAGGAAATTGCACCCATGCGCCGACCGGAGATATCCATGCAGCTACGCAGCGACAGTTTTGAGAATGGCCAGGCGATTCCGGCCGAATTCGCGTTTGGGAAGAAGGCCGATCCGTTCGCACTGTCGAACAACCTCAGCCCCCACCTGGCCTGGAAGAACGCGCCATCGGTCACCCGATCGTTCGTGTTGACTTGCATCGACAACGACGTGCCCAGTCGCGCGGACGATGTGAACAAGCCGGGCCGCACGGTGCCGGCCGAGCTGCCGCGGGTGGAGTTCGCGCACTGGCTGATGGCCGACATCCCGGCCGAATGCGGCGAGCTTGCCGCGGGGGCATGCAGTGACGAAGTGACGCCGCGCGGCAAGAGCGATCCGTTCGGTCCGCCAGGCAGCATGCAGGGCGTCAACAGCTTCACCGGCTGGTTCGCCGACGACAAGGACATGGCTGGCGAGTATCTCGGCTACGACGGCCCGTGTCCGCCGTGGAACGATGCGTTGCTGCATCGCTATCGCTTCAAGCTGTACGCGCTGGACGTCCGCTCGCTCGGGCTGATCAAGGGTTTTTCGCTCGCCGAATTGCGTGCGGCAATGGTTGGTCATGTTTTGGCGGAAGCGGAACTGACGGGAACCTACAGCCTGAATCCGGCGGTCGAAAGCTGAACGGACGTCGGCGGGACGTGCACGCGGACCCGTTTTGTCTTCACACCCGCATGGCGGCGGCTGTGGGTGAATGGCGGGACGGCCGAGGTGGCCGCAGCCTACTTCCATTCATGAGGACACCGTCATGCTTCACTACGCGCTGGTTTTTCTGGTCATCGCCATCATTGCCGCGGTACTCGGCTTTGGCGGCATCGCGGGCGCCGCCGCAGGTATCGCCAAGATCCTGTTCGTCATCTTCCTGATCCTGGCGGTCATCGCTTTCTTCCGTCGCGCGCGATAAACGATAAATCTGCATCCGGCAGGTTGCACCATCAGCAAGTCACTACTGGAGCATGCAATGAACAAGCAGGTACAAAATTCCGAGTCGGTCCATGGCAATCGTATCGATGAGAGCGCCGAACGCGTGAAGCAGGCGACCTCCAACGCGGTGGCCAGCACCAAGGACGCGGTGGACCGAGCGGCGGACCAGGTCGAGTCCGGGCTGCACAGCGCGACCGACAAGGCGGCCAGTGCGGCCAATCGCGCCAGCGAAAAGGCTGCCGAGATCAGCGAACGCAGCCGCGAGGTGTATGACGAGACCATGGATCGCGCCGACGCCTGGCTGGAAACCGCGCGTGACTTCGTTCGCGAGAAGCCGGTGCAGTCAGTGGCGATTGCACTTGGCGCAGGCTGGCTGCTTGGCCGTATCCTGCGTCGTTGAATTGATCGACGACGGGGGACCGATGCAAAGCCAGGGCGAACCATCCCACCATACAACGGCGCCCGAACCGGCGCCGTTGTCGTCTGGTTTGCTGGATGAAATCGCCGAGTTCGGGCGCGCCTTCAAACGTCTTTTCGGCGCCCAGCTGCATCTGCTTGCCGCGGAACTGGGGCTTGCCCGCAGCGCCGTCTCATGGATGCTGGTTGCCGGTCTGGCGGCCACCGTCGCCGGGGTCGGACTGGGCTTGAGCGTGCTGGCGCTGATCGGCATGCTGCTGGCCAAATGGTTTGGCTCATGGCTGTGGGCGATGCTGGTGCTGTGCCTGCTGCAGGTGTTGTTTCTGCTTGGCGCGATCCTGCTGTTCCGCCGTTGCATGCACTGGATGAGCCTGCCCGCCAGCCGTGGCGAATGGAGCGCGCTGATGCGTGACACCCTGCGCAAGGCCGATCGCAAAATCGACGCAGGTGATCGGGAGCAGGGGGCGTCATGAGCATCTTCAAGCGAATCGGCAAAGTGCGTGCGGCCCAGGCGCAAATGAGCCTGGCGCGGCACGCATTGAGCACCCCGACGGCGGCCCTGCTGGCGCGTGGTCACGAACACCCGCTGACCACGATGGGTGCTGCCGCGGGTGCCGGCTTCGTGCTGGGCCGTCTGAACGTCCATCCGCTGCGCATCCCTGGCCTGGGCTCGCTGCTCGGCGGTGGGCTGGCGGAAGCGGTGGCCTATGGCACCAAGCTGGTCGCCGAACTCGGCCCGGGCGTGTTTGCCGCCGGACAGCGCTGTCACGCGGAAACCGAAACGGCAGCCGGGGAACTGTATGCCGGCGTCGACGCGTCATGAGCACCCAGGGCGAAACCATTGCCATCGCGCCGGGTGACATGCTCGACGTCGGCACGTCCGCAGCGGAGACGGATGTCGAACTGGAGATGCAGGTCGAGACCACCGATTCGAACTCTGGCCAGCGGAAAACCATCCGTGCTTTCCACACCACGCGCGGCATGCGCCGGCATCTGCGTGCGGTACGCGTGCTGCTCAACGTGCTGCTGTTTCTGGCCGTGATGTATACCGTCACGCTGACCAAATCGTTGCTGATTCCACTGGTTCTGGCCGCCTTTCTCGGGCTCGCCCTGAATCCGGTGGTGGCGGCAGGCGCCCGTCTGCACCTGCCGCGCTGGTTGAGCGCCAGCGTGTTGATGATCGCGTTGATCGTGGGCATCAGCGGTGGCATCAGCCTGCTGGCGCAGCCCGCCATCGGCTGGTTCCATGGTGCGCCTGCCGCGATCAAGACGCTGGGGCCGAAACTGAAGAGCATGACCAAGCCGCTGGAGGCGGCCAATCGGGCCACACAGAGCCTGGTCAACGCGCAAGGCGGCAGCAAGGGGGCGGCGGCAGCCGCGCCAGCCTCGGCGGGTATAACGATCACTGCCTGGGACATCGTCTCCACCGCGCCGAAAATCCTCGCAGCCATCCTCAGCGTGATGCTGCTGGTGTTCTTCTTCCTGATGTTCGGCGATTCGATGCTGCGACGGCTGGTCGAGATCACCCCCGGTTTTGCATACAAGCGACATGCGGTGGCGATCGTGCGCGGCATCCAGACCGAAGTGTCGCGCTATCTGCTCACCGCCTTGCTGATCAACGCGAGCCTGGGTGCGCTCACCGCGGGCATGCTGTGGCTCTACCACGTGCCTGACGCGTTGCTGTGGGGAACGGTGGCGATGTTCGCCAACTTCATTCCCTATGTCGGCGCGATCAGTACCGCGGTGATCCTGGCGCTGGTCGGCATGCTCTACGCGAACGACGTGTCGCTGCATGTGTTTCTGCCGGCGATCACTTTCTCCGCCATCACCGTGCTGGAAGGCAATCTGATCACACCGATGATCCAGGGTCGCAGCATGCGGTTGAGTCCGATCGCGATCCTGTTGTGGCTGCTGGTGTGGGGCTGGCTGTGGGGAGTGCCGGGTGCCTTGCTGGCGGTGCCGATGCTGACTTGCACCAAGCTGGTCGCCGAGCGCGTGCGCGGATGGAGCTGGTTCGCGGTGATCGTGCAGCGCTGACACATCGGCCGGTGTCGGAAATCCGCTTCAGGCCATTCGCATTCAGCGAACCTGATTTGCCTTGCCGGCATCGCCGTCGGGCAGGATGCCTTGCGCACGCAGCAGGTTGGAAATATCAAAACGCCAGATGTTGCGCGAACCGTTCAGAGGCTGCTGCAGACGCATCTGCAAGCGGGCGATGTCATCTCGCGGTTTGGGGAATCGCGGCGCGTCCCGGCGTCCACTGGACACATACAGTTCGCCGAATGCGGGGCCCAGCGATGGTGCGTTTTCCAGCGTGGCGCTATTGATGTCGCCAGGCAGATGGCGAGGCTTGCTCCAGCGTCCATCCGGCTGATGGAATGCGATATAGATGTCCGCGCTGCCGAGCGAATCACCTTCGTTGCCGGCGAACAGCAGGAAGCGTTCGTGCGGATCCACGGCGGGATCCATGCGATTGACCTTGATGTCTCCCAGATCCACGCGCTGCGGAACAGCTGGACCATCGCCGCTGCGGCGCGCCACGTAGATCTGGTAGTGCGCACCGGAATCGTCGCGATGTGCGGAAAAGTAGATGTTTCCGCTGGACGCCACCGACGGGTTGTAGATCATCGCGCCATCGTTGAGCGCACCGTCGACGTGCTGCGGCGGACCCCAGCGACCGTCGCGCTGTCGTTCGACGTACCAGAGGTTGGTGCCGGGAAAGCGATGGCCGTCCATCTCGGCCATCACCGGCGCAGCGCCGGTAGTGACGGGACGGTTCGAGACGAAGTAGAGACGCTGACCATCCGGCGACATCGCCGGCTCCGAGTCGTGCCACTCGCCGGAGAACGAGGCCACCATCGGCGTGGACCAGCGCTGGTCCTGGCGATGCGATACCAGGATGGTGTCGTCGGCTTCGGCGACATCCGAACGCATGAAATACAGCGTCTTTCCATCCGGCGTCAGTGCAGCGGAGGTTTCCTGCAAGCCGGTGGAGATCACGCCCGGTCCGACCAGCTCGCCGGCGGCCGCCATGCCCGCCGCAAGCATGAGGCTGCAGCAGAGTGTTGCGCGGAATCGATTCGACAGCATGCGGAGCTTCCTGCGCGACGGGCGGAGTGCCTGCGCTGCAGCTTGCAACAATCGTTGTCGCCACGCATGCGATGTGTGCCTGCCGGTTGCCGACGCGGGACGAGCGGTCGGATCGCCGGGGCGAACGTCCCGCGTGGCCCTGTTTGCGATCGACCGTTACCAGGCAATGCGTTCGCGATCGCGGAAGAAGCCACCGGTTGTCGCGACGTGTTCCGGAAGGCACGCGGCCCAGACGATGCCTGCCGCACCTTCGTTCACCGGCCGTCCGCCGGGTCCGCCCATGTCGGTGGCGACCCAGCCGGGACACACGGCGTTGACCAGGATGCCGCTGCCGGCCAGTTCGGCAGCGAGCGAACGCGTGTAAGTGTTCAACGCGGCCTTCGACACGCGATAGGCCGGACACTGCTCGCTCTGCATGGCGGTGGAACCGCAGCCGCTGGAGACATTGACCACGCGACCGTAGCCGTGACGGCGCATCAGCGGCAACAACGCTTCACTCAGCCGCCATGCGCCGAGCAGGTTGGTGTCCAGCGCGGCGCGGACCGTCTCGATCGCCACCGAGGAGGGACGATCGCGTACGTCGTAGTTCGAGCCGGCATTGTTGACGAGGACATCCAGACGGCCATAGTTGCGATCGATCAGCAGGGCCAGTGCGTCGACGTCGTCCTGCGCGGTGACATCGAGTTTCACCGCCACCACATCGGCGCCATCGCGGCGGAGCTGCCGCGCCATCTTTTCGCCCGACGCCGGATCGCGCGCGCCGAGCAGCACGGTCATGCCGGTGATGCAAAGCTGGCGTACCACTTCGAGTCCCAAGCCACGATTCGCGCCGGTGACCAGCGCCACCTGCTGTGACAGCGGCGGCGCCACCACCAGCGAACGGCCACGGCGGCGCGGGATCGCGGTGACCGCCGCGCTCACGGCGTACCGGCCAGCTGGCTGCAATGCTCGTCGCCGCATGCCTGCCAGCCGCCGCCAAGTGCCTTGTACAAGGCCACGGCGCGCGTGTTGATGCCCGCCTCGGTCTGTGTGAGATCGTCCTCGGCGGCAAGCTGCGTGCGCTCGGCATCCAGCAGCTCCAGGAACCCGGTGGCACCTTCCTGGTAGCG
>JBDTZX010000124.1:0-1939 GCA_040004895.1 Rhodanobacter sp.
ATCGCGCTGTCGTCCTACCAGGGCGGCCACGTCGAGTACTTCAAGTACATGGTCGACATGCTGCGCGAGCGCGGCGCCGGCCACGTGCGGGTGTTCGGCGGCGGCGGCGGCACCATCACGCCGGAGGAGATCAGGGAACTCCAGGCCTACGGCGTCGAGCGCATCTACCATCCCAACGACGGCATGAAGCTCGGCCTCACCGAGATGATCGAGGACGTGATGCTGCGCGCCGGCAGCGCCGCTGCCAAGCGCGCGGAGTCCGAAACCCATGCCGTGCCGACCGTCGACATCGACGACGAAATCTCGATCGGCCACATGCTTACCACGATCGAGGAAGGCCGCCTCGGCGACACCGAACTCGAGCACTTGCGCAAGCAGTGGAAACTCGCCGGCATGCAGACGCCGGTACTCGGCCTGACCGGCACCGGCGGCGCGGGCAAATCCAGCGTGGTCGACGAACTGCTGCTGCGCTTCCTGCACGCGTTCCCCGAGATGCGCATCGCGGTGCTCGCGGTCGACCCGACCCGACGTCGCTCCGGCGGCGCTCTGCTCGGCGATCGCATCCGCATGAATTCGCTGCGCAGCCATCGCGTCTACATGCGCTCGATGGCCACGCGCCGCCAGCACGCCGCCACCAGCATCGTGCTGCACGACTGCATCGATTTCCTGAAGAGCCAGCCGTACGACCTGGTCATCGTCGAAACCGCCGGCATCGGCCAGAGCGATTCGGAAATCGTCGACCTGGTCGACTTCCCGGTCTACGTGATGACCAGCGAATACGGCGCCGCCAGCCAGCTGGAGAAGATCGACATGATCGACTTCGCCGAGCTCGTGGTGCTCAACAAGTTCGACAAGCGCGGCGCCGAAGACGCGCTGCGCGACGTGCGCAAGCAGTGGAAACGCAACCGCACCGCCTTCAGCATGAACGATGACGACGTGCCGGTGTATCCCACCATCGCCAGCCAGTTCAACGACCCCGGCGTCACCTGGATGTTCACCAACCTGTGCCGGCTGATGCGCGAAAAACTGCACCTCGGCACCGTTGAACCATCTTCTTCCAGCGCCGCAGCACTTGAGTCGTCTTCTTCCAGCGCTGCATTGCTTGAACCCTCCCCTTCAAGGGGAGGGCAGGGTGGGGTCCGCTCTTCGCCCAAGCTCAACTGGAACCCCCAACTCGACACCACGCTCAAATCCCCGCGCGCCACCGTGCTCATCCCCGGCAACCGCGTGCGCTATCTCGCCGAGATCGCCGAGCAGGGTCGCTCGATCAACGCCAGCATCGCGCACCAGGCCGAATGCGCCAGCAAGGCCCAGCACTACTACGAATCACTGAAGGAAATCGGCGACGACAGACTGCCGCGCGCACTCGATCTCTACGACGGCGCCGACCTGCTCAGCCGCATCGGCACCGATGCGCCGATGGTCGATCGCAGCCTGCTCACGCTGCGCCAGCGCTACAACGAGGCGATGAAGGAAGTCAGCAACGAATCCGTGCACCTGCTGCGCGGCTGGCCGGCGCTGTACGAATCGGTCACCGCCGACGTCAACGAATACAAAGTTCGCGACAAGGTCATCCGCGTCGACAACTACCGCGACTCGCTCAGCCACCAGAAGATTCCCAAGGTGTCGCCGCCGAAAACGAAGGACTGGGGCGAGCTGATCACCTTCCTCGGTCGCGAGAATCTGCCGGGTCATTACCCGTACACCGGCGGCGTGTATCCCTACCGCCGCAGCGGCGAGGATCCCACCCGCATGTTCGCCGGCGAAGGCACGCCCGAGCGCACCAACCGCCGCTTCCATTATCTGAGCCAGGGCGGTGCGGCCACGCGCCTGTCCACCGCGTTCGACTCGGTCACCCTGTACGGCGAAGACCCGGCGCCGCGCCCGGACATCTACGGCAAGATCGGCAACTCCGGCGTCAACATCGCCACCCTCGACG
>JBDTZX010000159.1:0-1939 GCA_040004895.1 Rhodanobacter sp.
GCCGGCTACAACTACGACTACTACGCCGACAACTGCAGCACCCGTGTACGCGATGCGCTGGACAAGGCGCTCGGCGGCGCACTGAAGGCGCGCTTCACGGCACATGCCGACGGCATGACCTATCGCCAGCAAACGGCCCGCCTGATGAGTGCGCAGCCGTGGCTGATGCTGGTGCTCGATCTCGGCCTGGGCCCCTACGCCGACCAGCACCTCGACGCCTGGCAGGAAAGTTTTCTGCCGGATGTCCTGCAGGCGCAACTGCGCGGAGTCCGCGTCGACGACGGCCATGGCGGACTGCAGCCGGTGGTGCATGACGAACAGATACTTTCGCCGAACCGGCTGGACGTACCGCCCTTGCAGGCGCCGGATCTGCAGTTGCCGCTGGCCATCACCGGGCTGCTGGTCGCGGGACTGATCGTGACGCTCCGGCGCGTTTGGCGCACCGGTTTTGCACTGCTCGGAACCGTCTATCTGGTTGCCGCCGGCATCGTCGGCGTGGTGTTGCTGGCGCTGTGGCTGCTGACCGATCACCACTCTGCCTGGGCCAATGCCAATCTGCTGCTGTTCAACCCGCTCGCCTTGGTGATGCTGCCGTCGTTGTGGCGCTCACGTCGTGGCTTCACGCCATCACGTTTCGTCGATGGCGTGACCGTGGTGCAGCTGATCGCGGTACTCATCGCGCTGCTGCTGCACCTGTTGCCCGGCAACGTGCAGCAGAATCAGCCATGGCTGCTGTTCGCGCTGCCCTGCTGGCTGGCACTGGCGTGGAGCCTGCGGCAAAAACAATAGGTGCCTGCAATTGCCCTGTCTTCAAGCGCACGGCATCATGCGCGCATGAACCTGATCACCCCGCCGCCGCCCGCACCTGCGACCACCGATGTACCGATGGTCGTCAACTGCATCGCCTACCGCAAGGATGGCAGCCGGATCGGTGACGTCAGCCTCGATGCGATCAGCGACATACTCGAACAACCCGGCACCTTCGTGTGGGTCGGCCTGCACGAACCGGATGAAGCGCTGCTGCTGAAATTGCAGCAGGAGTTCGGCCTGCACGACCTGGCGATCGAGGACGCGCACAACGCACACGAGCGCACCAAGATCGAGACCTACGGCGACTCGCTGTTCGTGGTGGTGCAAACCGCGCAGCTCGTCGGCGGCCATCTGGCGTTCGGCGAGACACACATCTTTCTAGGACCCCGCTATCTGGTCAGCGTGCGTCATGGCGCCTCGCTGTCGTATGCGCCTGCCCGGCGCACCTGCGAGCACACGCCCACGCTGATGGCGCTCGGACCCAGTTATGCGCTGTATGCGATACTCGATTTCATCGTCGACAACCTGCTGCCGATCGTGCGCGACTTCCGCGAGGAACTGCAGCAGCTCGAGCAGGATATCTTCGCCGAAACCTTCAAGCGCACCACCGTGCGCCGCCTGTACGACATGCAGCGCGACCTGATGACGCTGCGGCTTGCGGTGGCACCGCTGCAGGACATCATCAGCCAGCTGGTGCGGCTGCATCCGGTACTCATCCCGGACGAACTGCGCGCGTATTTCCGCGACATCTACGATCACGTGTTCCGCGTCAACGAGTCGATCAGCGCGATGCGCGAAATGCTCGGCGCGGCGATCAGCGTCAACCTTTCGCTGGTCACCTTCGGCCAGAACGAAGTGATGAAGAAACTCGCCGGCTGGGCCGCCATGCTCGCCGCGCCCACCCTGCTCACCAGCTGGTACGGCATGAACTTCGCGCACATGCCCGAACTCGCCAGCCGCTGGGCCTACCCCGCGGTGATCGTGGTGATGGCCGGCATCGTCGCCGGCATCTTCGTGGGGCTTAAGCGGGCGAAGTGGCTGTAGCTGGCGCGCTGTTGCGGACTTGCCGCGACCTGGAGCAACCCCACCCAGCCTCCCCTGCAAGCAGGGGAGGAGCTGACTGCATGCA
>JBDTZX010000202.1:0-21542 GCA_040004895.1 Rhodanobacter sp.
TGCCCTGCCGCGCCGCGGTTTCATCGAGCGAACGCCAGCGCACCTCGACCGGATACGCGCGTCCTTCCACTTCGACCACCGGCGCGCCGTTGAAATGCTCGGCGAAGCGCGCGGTGTCGATCGTCGCCGAGGTCACGATGATCTTCAGCTCCGGCCGCTTCACCGCCAGCCGCTTGAGATAGCCGAGCAGGAAATCGATGTTGAGGCTGCGTTCGTGCGCCTCGTCGATGATGATGGTGTCGTACGCGGAGAGCCACGGATCGCCCTGCGTTTCGGCCAGCAGGATGCCGTCGGTCATGAACTTGATCAGGCTGCGCTCGGAGACCTGGTCGTTGAATCGCACCTGGAAACCGACCAGTTCGCCCAGCGGCGTATCCAGTTCCTCGGCCACGCGTCGCGCCACCGAGCGCGCGGCCAGTCGGCGCGGCTGGGTGCAGCCGATCATGCCCGCCTCGCCGCGACCGGCGGCCAGGCACAGCTTCGGCAACTGCGTGGTCTTGCCCGAGCCGGTTTCTCCGGCGATCACCACCACCTGGTTCTCGCGAATCAGCTTGACGATGTCGTCGGTGCGCGCGGTGATTGGCAGCGATTCGTCGAGCCGGATTTCCGGTTTGGACGCGACACGTGCCTGCCGCCGGGCCGCGGAGCGTTCGATGTCCGCCACCAGCGCCTCGATCCTCCGCTCGTCCGGCCGGCGTGAAAGCGTGCGCCAGCGACCCAGCAGGCGACCGAAGTCGCGGCTGGACACCGTATCCAGCAAGCCACGCAATACGCGCAGACCCGGGTCGGTGGAAAGATCGGCAGCGGTCGGAGGCAAGTCGTTCATCGGACCGCACATGATAGCCGCTGGCTATCGCCGACATCGGAAGGATTCATTTCCAGATCGATCGGCAAGCCGCTAACGTTGGCATTTCACGCTTTCACGAGGAACAGCACATGGCCATCTCCATCGGCATCGCCAAGAAAGACCGCGAAACGGTCGCCAGGCACCTGTCCAGGCTGCTGGCCGACACCTATTCGCTGTACCTGAAAACCCACAGCTTCCACTGGAACATCACCGGTCCGCAGTTCAACAGCCTGCACACGATGTTCGAGACCCAGTACAACGAACTGTGGCTGGCCGCCGACGAAGTCGCCGAGCGTATCCGAACGCTCGACGTGTTTGCGCCTGGCTCCTACAGCCAGTTCGGCAAGCTCACCTCGATCAAGGAGGAAGCCGGCGTGCCGGAATGGAAGGAGATGGTCAACCAGCTGGTCGAAGGCCACGAACTGGCCGCCCACACCGCCCGTGGCACCATCAAGGCGGCCGCGGAGGCCGGTGACGAAGGCACCGCCGACATGGTGACCGGCCGCCTGAAAGAGCATGAAAAAACCGCATGGATGTTGCGTTCGCTGCTGCGCTAGCCAGCGCAAATCCGGTCGCCGGCGCCGGCTCGCGGCGCTGCATCTGTCGCCTCTGGCAGCGCCGGTTTCACCGGCAACCGGAAGGACACCGGCTGCAAACCGGGCGTGGCCCTGCACTCGCGCTGAGCGCCGCCAGCGATGTTTGTTGAGCCTGCGGGCATGCATTGGTTAAGCTCGTCAGGCTTTACCGCCTCTTGCGCAGGCCTCCCCGGGAATTTTTTTGAGCGTCACCGCAACCAACCGCAACAGCCGCTTTCCGCTGCTCAGTGCCATCGTGATCGCGCTGGTCGTGGCCGCGCTGAACATCGGTCTGTGGTGGTACGGCAACCTTCCGCACGGCCCGAATGACTGGCACGGCGAGATCGGCGGCTTCTCGTTGTCGGTCTTCCAGCGCTACCAGAGTCCATTCAAGCAGGACTATCCGAACGACGAGCAGATCGCCGCCGACCTGAAGCTGCTGCACAAGTACACCGGCAAGGTGCGTACCTACACCATGCAGCAGAATCCGCAGATCTATCGCCTGGCGCAGAACGAAGGCCTGAAGGTGACGGCGGGCGCCGAGATCGACAAGCGGCTGGAAAACAACGAACGCGAGGTCGATGCGCTGATCGCCAAGGCGCGCGAATATCCGCGCACCATCACGCGGGTGATCGTGGGCAACGAGGTGCTGTTCCGCAACGACCTGACACCCGAGCAGATGATGACCTACCTCGACCGCGTGCGTGCCGCGGTGCGCCAGCCGGTGTCGATCGCCGAGCCGGACTACATCTGGCTGAAATATCCGGAGCTGGCCGAGCACGTCGACTTCATCACCATCCATCTGTTTCCGTTCTGGAACGGCATCGCGCGCAAAGACGCGGTGCCGGCTGCGCTGGGCGCGTATCAGGCCATCGCGCAGCGCTATCCGACCAAACCCATCGTCGTCGGCGAGATCGGCTGGCCATCCAATGGTGATCGCCACGAATATGCCGATCCGTCGGTATCGAACGAAGCGATCTTCATCCGCGACTGGATGAATCTGGCGCAGCAGCATCACATCGACTACTTCCTGCTCGAAGCCTTCGATCAGCCGTGGAAGGAAAATCTTGGCGAGGGTCGCACCGGCGCGTACTGGGGCATGTTCAACGCGGACCGCCAGCTGAAGTTTCCGCTGACCGGCCCGGTCACCGAAGACACTGTCTGGCCGTGGAAGGCGATTGCCGCCAGCTTGCTCGCACTGCTCCCGATGATCCTGTTCGCACGTCGCTTCAGCCGCTTCAAGCTGATGGGTCGGCTGTTCTTCTGCATGCTGATCCAGCTCGCCTGCGGGCTGGTGACGTGGTCGGCCACGCTGCCGTTCAACTTCTATCTGAGCTGGGTCGACTGGACCATGCTGACGCTGCTGTTCCCTGCGCAGCTGGCGATCCTGGCGATCCTGCTGATCAACGGTTTCGAGTTCACCGAGGTGCTGTGGCGGCGCGAGTGGATCCGCCACGCAGGCATGCTGACGCCTGACCCACCGGAAAAGCAGCCGTTCGTGTCGATCCACCTGGCCTGCTACAACGAGCCGCCGGAGATGGTGATCGTCACGCTCGATTCGCTGGCCGCGCTGGATTACCAGAACTACGAAGTGCTGGTGATCGACAACAACACCAAGAATCCGGAGGTGTGGAAGCCGGTGCAGGAATACTGCGAGAAGCTCGGCAAGCGCTTCCGCTTCTTCCATTTGGAACCCTGGCCCGGCTACAAGGCCGGCGCGCTGAATTTCGGCCTCAAGGAAACCGACCCTTCCGCCGACGTGGTGGCGGTGATCGATGCCGACTACGAGGTGCGTGCCGACTGGCTGGCCACGCTCACCGGCCATTTCCACGACCCGAAAGTGGCGGTGGTGCAGTGCCCGCAGGCGCATCGCGAATTCGAGCACAACACGTTCCGCCGGATGACCGCGTGGGAATACGACGGCTTCTTCCGCATCGGCATGCACCATCGCAACGAGCGCAACGCGATCATCCAGCACGGCACCATGACGATGGTCCGGCGCACCGCGCTGGAAGGCACCGGCGGCTGGTCCGAATGGACCATCTGCGAGGACGCCGAGCTGGGCCTGCGCCTGATGCACGCGGGCTACGACCTGGTCTACGTCGACGAAATGATGGGCAAGGGCCTGACCCCGGCCGACTTCAAGGCGTACAAGAGCCAGCGCTATCGCTGGGCCTTCGGCGCGATGCAGATCCTGAAAGGTCGCTGGCAGTGGATGGTGAAGAAAGGCCCGCTGTCCAGCGGCCAACGCTTCCACTTCCTCACTGGCTGGTTCAGCTGGTTCGCCGATGCGTTGCACCTGATCTTCACCCTGATGGCGCTGTTCTGGACCGCGGGCATGATCGCCTACCCGCAATATTTCAGCCTGCCGATGCAGCTGTTCCTGATTCCGGTGATCGGCTTCTTCTTCGCCAAGGCGATCTTCGGCATCGTGCTGTACCGAGCCCGCGTCCCCTGCAGCTGGTACGACACGCTGATGGCATCGCTGGCCAGCATGGGGCTGAGCCACGCGATCGCCCGCGGCATCCTGCACGGACTCACCCGCGAGAAAACCTCGTTCGTGGTGACCGCCAAGAGCCGGCGCCTGGGCGAATCGGGCTTCGCCGCGTTCGCGCCGGTGCGCGAGGAAATGCTGATGGCGATCGCGCTGACCCTGTGCATCATCGGCATGGCGCTGGGCTACGGCACGCGCTATATCGAAGGCACCTTGTGGATGTTCATCCTCGCCGCACAGTCGATTCCCTATTTCTCCGCCGTGATCGGCGCCTGGATCGCACACAAGGCGGGCGACAAGGCTGGCTGAAGCGACCTCGGTCGCTTCAGCAAACCAGCAATGACGCCGCGAAGACGGCGGCGCAGGAAACCGCCGCGTTCATGCTTTCCGCATGCCGGCTTGGGTAAGCTCCAGTGACCCATGAATGCGCTTCAAGGACGGAACCCCACGTATGCGCCGAGTCATCCGACGCCCGATTCTGCTGACGCAGTTGCTTCCGCTGGCATTGCTGCTGTTGCTGCTCGCGCCGCAGGCGCATGCCGGGGTGCAACTGGTGGTGGATGGCGTCGATGACACGCTGAAGGCCGCGGTGGTGTCAAGGGTCGAGCTGTCGCAATACGCCAAGCGCCCAGTCAGCGATGCGCAGGTACGACGCCTGTACGAGCACGCGCCGAAGCAGGTGCAGTCCTCGCTCGAGCCCTACGGCTACTACGACGCCACCGTCACCGGCGACATCCAGCAGCAGGGCAAGGACTGGAAAGTCACGCTGCACGTGAAACCGGGCGAGCCGGTGAAGGTGACCCGCGTCGAGGTGCAACTGGACAAGACAGCGACAGCCATCGGCCCGATCAACCGTGCCAAACGTGCCATCGACCGCCTGAAAAACCAGACGCTGAACCACGGCGCGTACGACACCTCACGCGACACGCTGAGCGCCCAGCTCACTGCCAACGGCTTTCTCGACGCGCGGCTGGTCACGCACAAGGTTGAAGTGAATCGCGGCAACCGCAGCGCGGTGATCACGCTGGTCTGGCAGGCAGGCCCACGCTATCGCTACGGTGTGGTGCACTTCGAGGGCTCGCAGTTCAACGACGGCTTCCTGGATCGCTACGTGCCGTTCAAGTCCGGCGACTATTTTTCGCAGGACCAGCTGCTCGACCTGCAGCAGGCGCTGAACGGCGCGGACTATTTCGCGGTGGTCAACGTGCTGCCCGATGTCGATGCGGCGAAAAACGGCGTGGTGGACGTCACCGTGCAGCTCGCGCCGGCGAAACGCACGATCTATACCGGCGGCCCGTTCATCGGCACCGACACCGGATTCGGCCTGCGCGGCGGCATCGAACGCCGCTGGGTGAACCGGCGCGGGCACAAGTGGAAGAACGAGCTGGTCGTGGCGCAACGGCTGAAGACGCTGTCCACGCTGTATTCGATACCGATGCCCGGCCCCAACCAGCGCAGTTTCAATTTCGGCGCCAATTTCCGCGACGCCAACACCACCACGTCGCAGTCGCGCACGCTGGAACTGGTCGCCAACGAAACGCGGCTCTGGCGCGGCTGGACCCGCACGCTCGGGCTGCATGCACTGGACGGCACCTTCACCGTCGGCAAACGCGGCGACGAGCCGGACAACACCCCCGGCATCGAACATGGCCGCAGCACCGAAGTTTTCGCCGAGGCCTCGCTGTCGCGCAAGAAGGCCGACAACACCGTGTTCGTGCGGCGCGGCTGGTCGATCAACCTGACCGCGAGCAGCACTGCGGGTACGCTGCTTTCCGACGCCCGCTTCAGCCAGCTCACCGCCGACGTGAAATGGATCCGCGCGTTCGGCGCCAAGAAGCGCAACCGGCTGATCCTGCGCGGCAGCGCCGGCTACACCTGGACCAACGACTTCACCGCGCTGCCGCCACAGTTGCGCTTCTTTGCCGGCGGCGATCGATCGGTGCGTGGTTACGGCTTCCAGTCGATCGGTCCGCTGAACAGTTTCGGGCGGGTGATCGGCGGCCCGAACCTGCTGGTCGCCAGCACCGAGGTCGAGCACTACTTCACCCGCAACTGGGGCATGGCCGCGTTCGTCGATGCGGGCAACGCATTCACCGGCACCGACTACCGACCGAAGATCGGCACCGGCCTCGGCGTGCGCTGGCTGTCGCCGGTGGGCATGATCCGCCTCGACCTCGGCACGCCGGTGCATGACTCGCGTGCGCACGGCATCGAGTTGCACCTGGTGATCGGGCCGGATCTCTGAGATGCAGACCACGACCGCGCCCGCAACCTCGAAAGCTCCACGCCGTCGCTGGCTGCGCTGGCTCGCCGGCAGCGTGCTGCTGATCATCGTGCTTCTGACCGCCCTGCTCGGCTGGCTGCTCGGTACAGCGTCGGGGTTGCGCTTCGCCCTCGCACGGGTGCAGTCGGCCACGCACGATGCGTTGCATGTGCAGCAGGCACACGGTCGCCTGATCGGCCCGCTCGAGCTGTCCGGGGTGCACTACGACGACGGCAACGGCACCGTCGCGGACATCGCCGCACTGCACATGGACCTGCGCTTCTGGCCGCTGCTGCGCAAGCGCGCGCACGTGCTCGCGCTGGATGTCGATGGGGTGAACGTGGCGTTGCCCGCGGCATCGCCCGACGAGACCTCCAGCTCCACGAGCTTCTCGCTGAAGCCGCCGATCGAATTGCTGTTCGATCATGTTCACGTCGGCAGCGTGAAGGTGACGCGGGCAGGGAAACTTCTGTTCGCTTCCAACCGGCTCGACCTCGCGGGCCGCTGGACCGACCTCGGCATCGAGCTGACACAGCTCGCACTGCAGGCGCCGGACGGCCATGCGGAACTCACCGGCAGGATGGCCATCGGCACCAGTTATCAAGGTAACGGCAACGCCAGCTTCGCGTGGAAGGTCGGCAGCACGGACTACACGGGCACGCTCGCCGCGCGCAGCGACGGCAAGCTCGCGCACCTCGATCTCGAACTCGCGGCACCGATGGTCGCGCGGCTGCAGCTGGACCTCACCCAGAGCAGTGACGACGCATGGACCGCCTCACTCGATGTGCCGCGATTCGATCCGAAGCCGCTGCTTGGCGAAAGTTCGCTGAAATCGATGGCAGCGAATCTGCGCGGCCACGGTGATCGCTACAGCGGCACGCTCGACGGCCGGCTCGAGCTCAACGACTACACGCTGTTGCTGCAGCCGTTGCAGGGGACATTCAGCCACGACTTCAACACGCTCACCCTGCAGCAGCTCGGTCTGGGCTCGCCGCAGATCAAGGGCCAAGTCGCCGCCAGCGGCGTGGTGCATCTCGATGCCAGGCCGCTCACTGCCGCGCTGGATATCCGCTGGAGCGATCTGCAATTGCCGGCGGATCTGGCCGGCCAGTTGCTGGCCAGCCATGGTGAATTGAAAGCCAGCGGCAGCGCCGAGGCTTATCACGCCGAGGGCGATGTCGCGATCGGTCCGCCAGGAAAGCTCGCCGCGCTGTCCTTGAATCTGGATGGCACCGCGAAACAGATCGCACTGCATACGCTGGCCCTGAAACAACCACAGGGTGGCATGCAGGCCAACGGCACCCTGACCTTGCAGCCCACCCTGTCCTGGCAAGTGGAAGCCAGCGCCAACCATCTCGATCCCGGCCAGTTGTTCGCCGGCTGGAATGGCGCGCTCGATTTCGACATGGCCAGCAGTGGCACGCTGCCCAAGGGCGGCCCCGATGCCACGCTGGAAATCCGCAAGTTCGCCGGCAAGCTGCGCGATCGCGCGGTGAGCGGCGACGGCAAGCTGCGCCTGTCGCCGAACCAGGTGGTCAACGGAAAACTGCGGCTGGCTTCCGGCGGCAGCACCGTGACGATCGACGCGAAAGATACCGGCAACGGCCGGGGCGCGAGCAACGATGTCGATCTGATCCTTGCAATCGCTTCGCTCGGCGACTGGCTGCCGAATGCCGGCGGACGTATGGACGGCCATTTCACGATACGCGGCAAGCAACCAAAACTCAGCGTCAACGGTCAGCTGCAGGGTCACGCCGTGGCGTACCAGCAGAACAAGGCGGAAACGCTGCAGCTGATCGTCGGCGTACCGGACCTCACCCATCCTGCCGGCAAGCTGGAGCTGCAGACGAGCGGCGTGACCCTGCAAGGTCTGGCGTTCCAGAACATCCACCTGCTTGCCGAGGGCAGCCAGCAGGATCATCGCCTCAGTATCGATGCACGCGGCACCCAGGTTTCCGGCGAGCTGACGTTGCGCGGTTCGCTTAACGGCAAGGCATGGAACGGCACGCTCTCCACGCTCAACCTCGATCCGCAGGGCCTGCCGCGCTGGCGGCTGCTGCAGCCCACGCAGCTTGCGTACAACGACGGCACGATGAACCTGTCCGAGCTGTGCCTCAGCGCAGGCGATCCGCAATTGTGCGTGGCGGCGAAGCAGGACAAGCCCGGCAACCTCGACGCCAGCTATCGGCTGCAGGCATTGCCACTGGCATTGCTGCTCAATGCCAGTGGCAATGCCGACCTGCCGATGCGTGCCGACGGAACGCTCGAAGGCAGCGGCAAGATCCGTCGCACCGCGGCGGGCGCACTCAGCGGCAACGCGGCGATCACCTCCGTGCGTGGCACCGTCACCTACACCGATCATGCGGATCAGCCGTTGCTCGGCTGGCGCGACCTTGCGCTGACCGCCAATCTCGACCCCGCACGCCAGCTCGTCAGCATTCGAGCGAGTCTCGACGACGGTGGACGTCTGGACGGCCAGCTCAGCATCACCGGCGCACAGCAGGCGCTGGACGGGCAACTCACGCTGCATCTCAACAGCCTTGCACCGGTGGAGTTGTTCACCGCCGAACTGGCCGACGTGAAGGGCGACCTCGACGGCAACTTCCATTTCGCCGGCACGCTGAAGCAACCCTCGATCACCGGCCAGGCGCTGGTCGCCGGCTTCGCCGCCGAAGTGCCTTCGGCCGGTCTCAAGCTGAGCGACGGCCGCATCGCGGTCAGCACCACCGACGCGAAGCGGTTCCGCATCGATGGCAGCGTGAAATCCGGCGAAGGAAGTTTGACAATCAACGGCAGCGCGGGCCTGGGCGCGACCGCGCAGACGTCGCTGACACTCAGGGGAAGCCGGTTCACCGCCGCCGACATCCCCGCGGCGAAAGTGGTGGTGTCACCCGATATCACCTTGAAGCAGGACGCCAGGGGCATCGCGATCGGCGGATCGGTCGCACTGGACAGCGCCGACGTGAATGTCGACAGGCTGCCCGGTGCCGGCGCCACCAAGGCATCACCCGACGTGGTGGTGGTCGACCAGAAACAGCAGGAGCAGGCCGCCAGCCAGATGCCGATCAGCGCTTCGGTCAAGGTCGACCTCGGTGGCAAGACCCACCTGATCGGCATGGGCCTGGATGGCAACCTCACCGGCACGCTCAACGTGGTCGAAAGGCCGGGCCGGGCCACCACCGGCCAAGGGCAGATCGCGGTGAGCGGCACTTATCGCGCGTACGGCCAGAACCTGCAGATCGAGCGCGGCCAGCTGTTGTTCGCCAGCACGCCGATCGACAACCCCGGCCTGAACATCCGTGCCGGGCGCAAGCTCAACCCGAACGCCACCATCGACGAAGGCCAGGAAGTCGGCCTGCTGGTCAGCGGCACCGCGCAGCGGCCGATTCTCACCGTGTTTTCCAACCCGGTGATGGAACAGTCCGATGCGCTGTCGTACCTGATCACCGGCAAACCGCTGTCGGAAGTGAAGGGCGGCGAAGGCAGCATGGTCAGCGCCGCCGCCCAGGCACTGGGATCGGCCGGCGGCGACTTGCTGGCCAAGCGGATCGGCTCGAAGCTGGGTGTCGACGACATCGGCGTCTCCAGCAGCGAGGCTCTCGGCGGCAACTCCGCGTTTACCGTGGGCAAGTACCTGTCGCCGCGGCTGTATCTCAGCTATGGCGTCGGCTTGTTCGAACCCGGCCAGGTGATCACGTTGCGCTATCGGCTGAGCCAGCGCTGGAATTTCGAGGCGCAGAACGCCACCGATTTCAATCGCGCCAGCCTCAACTATCGCTTCGAGAAATAGCCGCGCCGGTTGACCACTCAGCCAGGATAGAGGCCACCTGTCGACAAGGATTGAGTCCGATGGCGCTGGTCTAGTCCATTGGTCATGCAACACAACCCGGACCCGGCGGACTATCGTGGACCTACTTGACCCTGCAGGCAAAAAGATCATGCAAAAAGTGCGCTGGATGTTGACCGCCGCAATTCTGTGCAGCCCGGCAGCCTGGGCGGTGACGCCGGCGGCCCATCCCGCCGGCGTGGACATGGCCGGCATCGACCACGGCGTGAAGCCGGGCGACGACTTCGACGGCTACGCCAACGGCGGCTGGCGCAAGACCGCGGTGATCCCGGCGGACCGTGCCAGCACCGGTATCTTCCTGCAGGTGTTCAACAAGGCGCAGCAGCGCAATGCCGACCTGATCAAGGCGGCAGCATCAGGTCACGCGGCGGCCGGCTCCAACGAGCGCAAGATCGCCGACTACTATGCCGCGTACATGGATCAGGCAGCGATTGCCAGTCAGGGCATCGCAGCGCTTCAGCCCACGCTGCACGCCATCGATGCGATCGCTTCGCGTGCAGATCTCGCCAGCGTGCTTGGCAGCCAGCTGCGCGCCGACGTCGACCCGATCAACAACACCAACTTCAGTACCGAACACCTGTTCGGCCTGTTCGTGACGCAGGGACTGGAAGATCCATCGCACCACATGGCCTACCTGCTGCAGGGCGGCCTCGGTATGCCCAATCGCGACTACTACCTTGCCACCGACAAGGACATGGACAACTTCCGCGCGAAGTACCAGGCGTACATCGCCGCGCAATTGAAGAATGCTGGCATCACCGATGCGGACGCCAAAGCCAAGGCCGTGTTCGATCTGGAAATGAAAATCGCCAAGACACAGGAAAGCCTGGTCGACAGCCAGGACGTGCACAAGGCCAACAATCCGTGGAGCATGGCGGACTTCGCCAGCAAGGCGCCGGGTCTGGACTGGGCCGCGTATTTCAAGGCCGCCGGCCTCGATGGCCAGAAGCAGATCGTGGCATGGCAGCCCGGCGCGATCACCGGCTTGTCCGCGCTGGTGGCCAGCGAGCCACTGCAGACGTGGAAGGCATTTCTCGCGTTCCACACCATCAACCACAGTGCCGGTACGCTGCCGGCCAGGTTCGCCGATGCCGCCTTCGAGTTCTACGGCCACACGCTGCAGGGCACGCCGAAACAGCGTGATCGCTGGAAGCGTGCGATCAGCGCGGTCAACATCGACCTCGGCGACGCGGTTGGCCAGATCTACGTAAGGAAGTACTTCCCCGCCTCGTCCAAGGCGCAGGTGAAGCAGATGGTCGACAACATCCTGGCCGCATTCACCGACCGTGTCGGCCAGCTCGACTGGATGACCGCGGCCACCAAGGAAAAGGCCAAGGCCAAGATCGCCACCGTGCGCGTCGGTGTGGGCTATCCGGAAACATGGCGCGATTATTCCGGTCTGGAGATCCGTCGCGATGATGCCGCCGGCAATCGCCTGCGTGCCGAACAGCACGAATACCAGCATCAACTCGCCAAGCTCGGCCAGCCGGTGGACAAGGGCGAATGGTGGATGACGCCGCAAACCGTCAACGCGGTGAACCTGCCGCTGCAGAATGCGCTGAACTTCCCGGCGGCGATTCTGGAAGCGCCGTTCTTCGATCCGAAAGCGGATGCAGCCTCCAACTACGGCTCGATCGGCGCGGTGATCGGCCACGAGATCAGCCACAGCTTCGACAACAGTGGTGCCGAGTTTGACGCCGAAGGTCGCATGGCCAACTGGTGGACACCGGAGGACCAGGCCCACTTCAAGGCGGCCGGCCAGAAACTGGTCGAGCAGTACAACGCGTACCAGGCGCTGCCCGGCCTGCACATCAACGGCGAACAGACACTGGGCGAAAACATCGCCGATGTGTCCGGCCTCACCATCTCGTGGATCGCCTATCACAAGTCGCTCGGCGGCAAGCCGGCACCGGTGATCAACGGCCTGACCGGCGACCAGCGGTTCTTCCTCGCGTTTGCGCAGTCGTGGCGCGAGAAAACCCGCGATGCGGCCACCCGCGCGCAGGTGATTTCCGACGGCCATTCGCCCGGCAACTTCCGCGCCCAGACGGTGCGCAATCTCGATGCGTGGTACGACGCATTCGACCCCAAACCCGGCGAGAAGCTGTACCTCGCGCCGGCGGATCGCGTGAAGATCTGGTAGGCCGCTGACAGTCCGGCGAGGGTTGTGGATACGGCCATCGAGCCATGGTACGGCCCTGTCGGACGGGCAAAACGGCTTAGGCGCGTGGTACCTTGCGCGATACGGCGGGAGCAACCTGCTTATTCAAGGAGTTCCCACGATGCGTGCAAAATTTTTCGTGTCTGCCCTGTTGCTGGCTGTCACTTCCACCGCCTTTGCACAGTCGGCGGCTCCCGCCGCCGCGGCGCAGCCAACGGCGGCGCAGCAGGCCGCCCAGGCACAGATGAACCAGAAGATGGTCAATGCCGCCGTGCAAGTGGCGCAGCTGGTCGATGCAGGCAAGATGGGCGAGATCTGGGACAGTGCGTCCCCGATCGCCCAAAAGGCGTCCACGCGTGACGTCTTCGTCAAGCAGATCAGCACGGATCGCGCCACCCTCGGCGCGCTCACTTCCCGTACCGTACAGGGCGTGGGTTATTCGAAGTCCGACGGCAAAAAACTGCCCGAAGGCATCTATGCCAACGTGGCATTCGCCAGCAAGTTTGCCAACGCCAAGGCGCCAGTGCGCGAACTGGTTTCGTTCCATCTGGAAAGCGACAAGACCTGGCGCGTCACCGGTTACACCCTGCGCTGATGGCGCGTGATCAAGGAAAGCCGGCGCTCACGCGTCGGCTTTTTTCATTGCTGCAGCCCGAAGGCTTTGCATGCGCCGTCAGTCAATCCCGAGACCCTCGATGGAAGCAATGGAGGCGTCCGCGAATCCGGCCAGCTCGGCGAAGCGTCGTCCGCGCTCAGCATAATCCTTGAACTGGTCGAAGCTGGGCGCGCCGGGCGAGAGCAGGATCACCCCCCCAGGTGGCGTATGGGACCTTGCCTCGGCAACGGCGGCCGCGAGATTGTCGACTTGCAGCAAGGGACATGGCAGAACGGCTGTACGCAGGGCGTCGGCGATACGGCCACCGTTGCTGCCCATGCAGACGATGGCGTTCGGTGGTTTCTTCAGCATCGCCTCGACGAACGGCGTCCAGTCCAGCCCGCGATCGTGTCCTCCAACCAGCACCGTCACGGCGTGGCCGTGCAGGCTTTCCAGCGCGGCCAGGGTGGCCAGCGGGGTGGTGCTGATCGAATCGTTGACCCAATGCCAACCGCCGTGTTCACCCAGCGGCTGCAACCGATGCGGCAGCGGACGGAAGCTGGCCAGCGACGGTGCGGCGGCGAGCGCATCCATGCCGACCGCTTCCAGCGCCGCGAGCGCGGCGCAGGCATTGAGCGCGTTGTGCAGGCCGGGCGCGGCAAGTCGAGCGATCGGAAAAACCGGCTGCGTGCCACGGCAGATGACATCACTTGCGACGTGCCAGCCTTCCGGCTGGCCGAACAGCAGGCGCTGCGGATGCGTCTTCGTCAGCTCGAGCAAGTTCGGCTGCAGGGCATTCACCAGCAGCCGGCGTGACACGTCCGCCAGTTTCAATTTGTCCGCGACGTAGCGTTCGCGCGAGCCGTGCCAGTCGAGGTGTTCCTCGTACAGGCTGGTGATCACGCCCAGCTCCAGCGGAGCGGCGTCGCCGGTCTGGAAACTGGACAGCTCGACCACCCACCACTCTGCCCGCTGGTCCAGCAACTCCAGCAGGGGCAGCCCGATATTGCCGGCCAGCGCGGTGCGTCTGCCAAGGCTTCGCGCCAGGTGCGCGAGCAAGGCGCTGGTGGTGCTTTTGCCCTTGGTGCCGGTGACCGCGATCACGCGCGCCCGTGGATTCTCGCCAAACCACAGCGCGGTGCCCGAGGTGAAACGGGTGCCCTGCGCCTGCGCGGCGAGCAGGCCGGGTTTGTATGCCGAGATGCCAGGCGACTTCACCACTACATCGAATTGCGCCAGCACCTCGGCGTCCGGTTCGCCGGAGACCACTTCAAGCGCGGCATCGAAGGTGCGCGCCGCATCGACTTCAGCGGCGCTGCAGAACAGCACCAGCGACAGGTTCGGGCAACGCGACCGCAAGGCATGGATCGCCGCACGGCCTTCGCGTCCGAAGCCCCATACCGCAACGCGTCGATCTTCCAGATCGGTGAAGCGCATCAGCCGATCGTCTTCAGCGCAGCTTGCAGGCGTGCCGGCACACGATGTTCGGGCGAGGGTTCCAGCCATGGTTCCAGCGCCAGTTGCGAGACATCAAGCTGCGGCAGGATCTCGCTGCGGAAACGCGCGATCAGCGCGTCTTCCTGCCATTCCGGGCGCTGGCTCAAGGCGTGCATTGCCGCGCGCGCTTCCGCGCCCTCGCCCACGCATTCGAACGGTTTGTGGTCCTGATATTCCAGCAGCGCATCGAAGCCCGCCGCCTGCGTCTCGTCATCCAGCAGGTTGCGTCCGAAGATCGACAGCAGCCGTGGCTTGGGCAGGAACGGCGCGAGTGCGAGAAACACGAAATGGCATTTCGGGCATTGTCCGCACCAGCGATCGGCGGGCTTGGGCCCGAGGATCCTGAAATTGCGGTTGCAGCTGGAGAACACGTCGAAGTAAGGCGTCAACCTCGCGAAGGCGCGGGTGATCGCCAGCTCGGAATACGGCCGCAGCAGCGAGCAGTAATCCAGGTCGGCCGCGACATGTGAGTGCAGCCAGTCGCCGAGCGACTGTTCGAACGCGTAACCCTTGCTCCACTGGTGGTTCACCTGCTGGCCGTCGTACTCCAGCGTGGCGGCGGACGCCGAGCGTTCGTTGGCGAACGCGATGGAATCGAAACCGTACAGGATCGCCGCCAGCGCGAGGATCGCCGAGTTCACCGCAGTCACCGGAATGTGGCCGTTCCACGCGCCGAGCCGGTTCAGCTCGAACAGGCCGGGCGCCAGTTCGCGCTCGATGTTCAGCATCGGCAGTCCGGTGCGCTCGGCGCATGCGGCGATCAGCGCGGAATTGCCGATCCACACCGCGGTTGCCTCACCACCCGTGGATTTGATCGCCTCCACCGCGACCAGCGAATCCTTGCCGCCGCCGATCGGCACCAGCGTGCGCCTGGGCAGATCGAGCGCGGGCACGGCAGCCTGCTTCGCTGCTCCGCGTGGAAACGCGATGCGTCCGCGCAGATCCAGCCCGTTGCGATAGGCGAACTCGGCCAGGCCATGCAGATACAGCGCATCGAGCAGGTCGGCGGTCGCATCATCCAGCGGCCCCCTCGTCACCTCGACCTTCGGTGGAATTCCAGCCTTGTAGTAGCTGACTCCGGCGATCAGATGCAGCAGCCCGAGCGCCGCGTCGAATGCCGCGGCATGCGCGACCGGAACCGCCGGCGCATTCGGAAAACGAATCCGCTCGACCAGCTCCTCGCCGTTGTCAAACGCGTACACCAGTTCGGCCACGCCATCGGCATAGCTGCTGCGCACGAAACGAAATACCTGGGTCAGTCGCGGTTGCATTTTCATCGTCATTCTTCGCTCTCCAGCGCGCCGGGTCTCCTCTCCCCCGCGACGATCGCAGGACGTCCCCTCGCGGGTGGAGGAGCGCTGGGGTGATGGGCTGGACTTGCCAAAGCCTCCAGAATCACCTCAAGCACGCTCTTGATATTCATCAATACATCATTGTTCCAGAAACGCGGCATCTGGTAACCCATCACTTGCAGTTGCTGCGTGTGCCGCTCGTCCCGGATGACCTCCGGCCCTCCCCGATCGCAAGGCGACTCCCTGCGGTCGCCACAGGGCGAGGAGGAAAAGCTAGTCGATCACGACCTCGTCGGCTTCGTCGCGCAGGTTGTAGTGCGACGACATCACCTTGCCGTAGGCGCCAGTCTGCGCGATCAGCAGCACATCGCCTTCGTCGGCCTCCGGCAGACGGCGATCAGTGCCAAGCACGTCGCCGCTTTCACAGATCGGACCGACCACCTGATACAGCGCGGTGGCCGGTTCATCCAGCCGCGTCAGGTTGACGATTTCGTGCCACGCGTCATACAGCGCCGGGCGGATCAGGCTGTTCATGCCGGTGTCGATGCCGAGGTAGCGATAAGCCGCCTTGCCCTTTTGCTGCGTGACTCGCGCCAGCAGCACACCGGCGTCGGCGACCAGGAAACGGCCCGGCTCCATCCACAACTGGAACTGCGGATAAGCCGCCTTGACCTCGGACAGCACGCGATCGAGTTCGACCATGTCCAGCGGCGCCTCGCCCGGGTGCGACGGCACGCCCAGACCGCCGCCGATATTCAGGAACACCACACTGCCGATGCGCTCGGCGAGGCTGGCCAGCTGCACGTACACCTCGCCCCAGTGCGCCGCATCGAGCACGCCGGAACCCAGGTGCGCGTGCAGGCCACGCACGATCACCCGGTGCGCTTCGGCAAGCTGCAGGAAGCCGGCGAGCTGGTCCAGCGGCACGCCGAACTTGCTGCCGCTGCCGCCGGTGCGCACCTTTTCGTGGTGACCCAGGCCGCGGCCGAGGTCGATCCGCAACACGATCTCGCGGCCACGGAACAACTCGCCCCAGTGTTGCAGCGGATGCAGCGCGTCGAGCGTGATGGTGGCGCGCGTAGCCAGCGCAAGCACGTAATCCTCGCGTGGCGCGAAGTTCGGGGTGAACAGCAGCGGCGTGTCATCCGGCACGGTCGCGCTGACCGCTTCCAGTTCGCCCGGCGACACGCATTCAAACGCAAAACCCTCGGCCGCGAGCGCCCGCAGGATCGCCGGATGCGTGTTCGCCTTCACCGCGTAGTGCAATCGGTCCACCGCCGCCAGCGACTGCAATGCGCGCGCCTGCCGGCGCACGGTCGGCAGGTGATAGACGTAGCGCGGCGTCCGTTGCGCGGCCAGTTCCAGCAACGCGTCGCGCCATTCGTCGCGCCACCACGCGGTGGTCGCGGCAACCACGTCGCCACTGCCGTACAGCGCCTGCCAGCTGGGACCGAACAGTTCGCTGTCGTCGGTGCGCAACGCACCGGCGGCGATCAGCAAGTCGTGCAGATGCGGCAGCAGCGTGTCGACCACTTCCTCGTCCACCACGAAGGTGAGGTTGAGATTGTTCGAGGACTGCGAAATCAGGTGCACGCGCAGCTGGCCGAACTCGGCCAGCACGCCGGACAACGTGTGCAGCAGCGAACGCATGCCGCGGCCAACCAGGGTGATCGCCGCGCACGGCGCGATCACCTTGACCCGGCAGACCTTGGCCAGATCGGTGGCCAGTGCCGCGATCGCATCGGAGTCGAGCAGATTCTCGGTCGGATCAAGCGACACGGTGACGTTGGTTTCGGCCGAACCGATCAGGTCCACCGACAAGCCGTGCTGCTTGAACTGCGCGAACACATCGGCGAGGAAACCGACCTGCTGCCACATGCCGACCGACTCCATCGACACCAGCGTGATGCCCTTGCGCGCGCTGATCGCCTTGACACTGGGCGCATGCGCGCGCACCTCCGGTCCGATCACCGTGCCTTCCAGCTCGGGCCGGTTGGTGTCCTTGATCAGCAATGGCACGCGCGAATCGCGCAACGGCGAGAGGCAGCGCGGATGCAGCACCTTGGCGCCGGTGGAAGCGATCTCCTGCGCTTCTTCGTAGTCGAGCCTTTGCAGCAGGCGCGCACCGGGCACCTGTCGCGGATTGGCGGTGAACATGCCCGCCACGTCGGTCCAGATCTCCACCCGCTGCGCCTTCAACAGCGCACCGAAATACGAGGCCGAGGTATCCGATCCGCCACGGCCCAGAAGCACCGTGCGTCCCTGCGCTTCACGCGCGATGAAGCCCTGGGTGATGAACACGTCACCCTGCCCGGCAAGCCGCGCCGCCAGTGCCGGATCGGGACGCGAATCGACCATCGATGACAGCAGCCGGGTGCGCTCGTTCTGATTCGGCAGCGCCACCGCAGCCAGGCAGTCGCGCGCGTCCAGCCAGTGCGTGGTCAACCCACTGTGGCTGAGGAACGCCGCGCCGAGAGCGCTCGACATCAGCTCGCCGTGCGCCTGCACGTGGGCCTGCCAGGCCAGTTCGCCCAGCGTTGCGGCACCGTCGTCCGCCAGTCGGGCCAGATCCTTCAGCCGCTCGCCCAGCGTGTCGGGCAGGTCCAGCTGCATCTGCCCGAGCAGGTCGTGGTGCCGTTGCACGATCGTGTTCGCAGTGGCGCGACGGATCCCCGCATCGCCCTGGGCGCACAGCTGCCTGAGCGCATCGGTGATACCGGTCAGCGCGGAGACCACAACGAGAACGCGGGCACCTTCGGCCTGGCGACTGGCGACCAGCTCGCGGATGTTCTGCCAGCGCGGCAGCGTGGCGACGCTGGTGCCGCCGAACTTCATCACGATCCAGGGAGCGCCTGGGGGCAACGGCGCGTAGGTTGGCGAGGTCACGGGCTATCGGGCCATGGTCAAGGAGAAAACAATTCCGTCAGTGTTGCGCCGCGGCAACGAGAATGCAATGATTCCGGCGGCAATAGTGTTTGGACGTTTAGACATCCAAAATAAATTTGATCGATCCATCGCACCCAAAGGCACATCATTGCTGCACTCCCTCATCCATTAAACATAGGCGGCCGCTTTACTCCCTCCCCTGCCTGCAGGGGAGGGCTGGGGTGGGGTGCTTTTCGCATGGCGGGCTGGGATCGCGGCCAAAAAGTTCGGAGTGCGCGGGGTCGTGGCTTCCCCTCCTCAATCCTCCCCCGCAGGGGGAGGAGGCGATGGCGTGCGCTGCGCGCACATCGTTATTGGAGAAAGACGGGAATCTTGCCGATTCTTGCCTGCCACTCCCTCGGCCCGGTCTGGTGCACCGAGGTGCCGGCCGAATCGACCGCCACGGTGACCGGCATGTCCTCGACGGTGAATTCGTAGATCGCCTCCATACCCAGATCAGCGAAGCCGACCACGCGCGAGGCCTTGATCGCCTTGGAGACCAGGTAAGCCGCGCCGCCGACCGCCATCAGGTAGACGGATTGATGCTTCTTGATTGCCTCGATCGCCGCCGGTCCGCGCTCGGCTTTGCCTACCATGCCGAGCAGGCCGGTTTCGCTGAGCACCTGTTCGGTGAATTTGTCCATCCGCGTGGCCGTGGTCGGACCGGCCGGACCGACCACCTCGTCGCGCACCGCGTCGACCGGGCCAACGTAGTAGATGAAGCGCCCGGCAAAATCGACCGGCAGCGGCTCGCCCCGGTTCAACATGTCGACCATGCGCTTGTGCGCGGCGTCGCGACCGGTGAGCAGCTTGCCGTTGAGCAGCAACACTTCGCCCGGCTTCCAGCTGGCGACCTCGTCGCGCGTGACCGCGTCGAGATTCACCCGACGACCCTTGGAGCTGTCGTAAGTCAGCTTCGGCCAGTCTTCCAGCGAGGGCGGATCGAGCATCACCGGGCCGGAACCGTCCAGGGTGAAATGTGCATGGCGGGTGGCCGCGCAATTGGGGATCATCGCCACCGGCAGGTTGGCCGCGTGAGTCGGGTAATCCTTGATCTTGATGTCGAGCACGGTGGTGAGGCCGCCCAGTCCCTGCGCGCCGATGCCCAGCGCGTTGACCTTGTCGTACAACTCGATCCGCAGCTCTTCCGCGCGACTGGACGGCCCACGCGCGATCAGTTCCTGGATGTCGATCGGCTCCATCAGCGCTTCCTTCGCCATCAGCATCGCCTTTTCCGCCGTACCGCCGATGCCCAGCCCGAGCATGCCCGGTGGGCACCAACCGGCGCCCATGGTCGGCACGGTCTTGAGTACCCAGTCGACGATCGAGTCAGACGGATTGAGCATCGCGAATTTCGATTTCGCCTCGGAGCCACCGCCTTTCGCCGCCACGATCACGTCGAGCGTGTCGCCCGGCACGATGGAGACGTTGATCACAGCCGGCGTGTTGTCTTTCGTATTGGTACGCTTTCCGGCGGGGTCAGCCAGGATGCTCGCACGCAGCTTGTTGTCCGGATCGTTGTAAGCCCGACGCACGCCCTCGTTGACCATGTCCTCCAGCGATATCGTGGCGTCCCACTGCACCTTCATGCCGACCTTGAGAAACACGGTGACGATGCCGGTGTCCTGGCACAGCGGCCGATGGCCTTCGGCGGCCATGCGCGAGTTGATCAGGATCTGCGCCATGGCATCTTTCGCCGCAGCGCTCTCTTCGCGCTCGTAGGCGGCGGCGAGACCCTTGATGTAATCGACCGGGTGGTAATAGCTGATGTACTGCAGCGCGTCGGCAACCGACTGGATCAGATCGTCTTGCTTGATGATGGTCATGGGCGGCTTTGGTGGTTGGACAATTCGCGCCGGTTCTGCAATCGCCGGCCGCAACCTGCGTATTGTGCCGCAAGCCTGCCGACCGAATCTGGCTGAACCGGGGCAATCCGGCGCAGCTTGTCCGGCGACGGCGCCGATGTCATGGTGACCGTCCTCTCCATCCAGTCTGATCGACCATGACCCATCCGCGCCGCTTCCTGCAACTGGACGTGTTTGCCGATCGCCTGTTCGACGGCAACCCGCTGGCAGTGGTGGTCGATGCCGATGGCCTCGACGCCGACACCATGCAGCGCATTGCGCGCTGGACCCATCTTTCCGAGACCAGTTTCCTGCTCGCGCCGACCCGGCCGCAAGCCGATTATCGCGTGCGCATCTTCACCCCGCGACAGGAGCTGCCATTCGCCGGTCATCCCAGTGTGGGCAGCGCGTATGCCGCGATCGAGGCAGGTCGGGTGCCCGCCGAAAAATCCTCGCTGCTGCAGGAATGTGCCGCCGGTCTGCTGCCGGTGCAGGTCACCGGCACGGGCGCGTCGCGCATCATCCATGTGCAGGCACCAGCGGCACGCTTGACCGACCCGGGCGACGCCTTGCGCCTTGCACTCGCCGGCGCGCTGCAGACCGACCTGGCGAGCGGGCATGTGCAGCATGTCGACAACGGCCCGCGCTGGATCCTGTGCGACCTGCACGAAGCCGCGAGCGTCCGGGCCTTGCGACCGGACATGCAAGCCGTGGCCCGGCTTTGCGAACAGCGCGACGTAGTGGGGATCAGCGTGTTCGGGCGCGAACACCACGGCGATGCGGCTATGGCGGTGCGCGCCTTTTGTCCAGCCGATGGCATTCCGGAAGATCCGGTCACCGGCAGTGCCAACGCAGCGATCATGGCGTGGCTGGCCGCAGGCGGCGACCGTGACGACTACGGCCAGCACTACCGTGCCAGCCAGGGTCGCGAGGTCGGCCGTAACGGGTACGTCGAGGTGACCCGCGACGCGCTCGACGGCACCATCACGATCGGCGGCGCATGCGCGATGGGCGTGCGCGGCGAGCTGTGGCTTCCGCCGTCCCGCTGAGAACCTGTCTTGCCTCGTCTGTCGCCGGCAGCCATGCTGTCGCGTCCGTCCTGCCGAGCAATCCAGATGAGCGAACCCGCCCCGCCGGCCAACTACCAGCGCAGCCTGCGCCCCTGGGATGCCGCCCTGATCGTGGTCGGCGGCATCATCGGT